>JAEOTV010000179.1 GCA_016839635.1 Promethearchaeota archaeon
AATTATAATACGAAAGAGCTCTAACTTTAGCACTTTTTTCAACTAATATCTCTACAAGATGAGACCCTATAAATCCATCAGCGCCGGTTATCAAAACATTCTTATTTTTCAACATACTTTTCCTTTAGATCTTATTTAACAATAAATTGTCAATTTTTGATAATAAGGCAGATGTGAACCAAAAAATTACAATTTGTTTTTGGTTTCATATATTGTGTGCAATCTATTCTGTACTAAACCGGCTACAATTTTTGCCGAATATTTTTTTTCAACAGTTTTTCTTGCCCTTGCTCCAAATAATTTTCTATTTTCAAATGCTTTTTCCAATAATTTCGATAACAAAATTGGATTACGGTTGCTATTATTTAATAAGATACCATTATATCCTTCGACGATTACTTCCTTTGCTCCAGCATTATCAGTCGAGACAATAGCTAAACCAGATGCCATTGCCTCTAACAACGAAACCGAAAGTCCTTCTCGAAATGAAGTCATAACAAAAATATCTGCCATCTGATGAATTTTTGGCAGCCGATCATAATCTACAAATCCCAAAAATACAACTTTTGGACTAATTTGCAATTCTTTTGCTAAACTTTGCAAATTATTTCTTTCTTGACCCTCTCCGACAATTATTAATTTTGCATATTTATGAGTTTTCAAGAACTCAGAAAACCCTTTTAATAATAAATCTAAACCTTTAACCTTATTCAATCTGCCACAATAAAGTATAACTATTTTCTCAGATCTATTTTCCGAAAAATTTTTTATTGTAAATTTTTCCGTATCAGCACATGTCGGAATAATGTCATATATCTTTTTTTCAGTAGCTTCTTTGTAAAAATCATTGCATTCTTGAGTGAGAGCAATTACAGAGGTTGATCTTTGAAAAGATTTCTTATGAATAAATTTATCATAAAGATTAACAAAGATATTTCTCCGAAATAATGCAAATCTAGAATACAATAATGGGTTTGTTCTCCCTAACATCTGCTGAACGATTATTCCTCTATCATTTTTTAATGTTAATACCAGTCCAGGTTCATGTACGTATAAAACATCTATATTCGAACAATGAATAACACTTCTATTCAAGAAAAAGCCGATAAAAGCCTTCAATCTTCCAGGTATTAGACTTTTTTGTTCATTGGAATAAATCTTAAAGAACGGATAATCGCGATTATTTATTTTAAGCGTATGCCATCCTTTTTCCATAGATTTTGATCCGCAACCAAATAAAAGAACTTTATCTCTGGATATATCCCAGTATTTTAAAATATTTCTCAAAAAATAAAGTCCTCCACCTATTGGAAAATCAACATAGTTGTTTACGCTTATAAATCCTATTTTTAATGAATTTTTCATTTTTGTTTATTCACCAAGTTTCATTTCTTATTCCCAGAGTATAATTATCTTATCCAATTTGTAATAATTTAGACCGTAATTTTTTTAATTTTTTAAAGCAAACTCTCATAAAATAATATTTGGTTAGGAATCTAAGTAAAGAAATGGTTAAGGCAGATATATAATTATGCTATGCAGTATTTTCCAATTCTATTTTCTCAATAATATAAAAAAGTCCCATGATGAACCAAAAAAAATGTGACAATTCCGGTCTATGCACATATGCATTGCTTACACAATTCATTGCCATTACTGTGATTACAATTCCATAAAAAACAAATTTCCCTCTTTTATCTAAACCAGATTTATAAATATCTTTTAACAAAGTAGCGCATATAGATAAATAGAGTAAAAGACCTAAAATGCCTGTTTTAAGCAATAGTGCTAAATAATCACCATGGACTTTCAAAGGATTTTTATCTTTACTAATAACTTCTTTATTATTAGCCGGGTTGCTACCAAAAATTTTACTTCCTAAATCGTAGTTAGAAAAAATCGATAGATTTTCCTTCCAAAGGGTTAATCTTCCGCTAGTGGCTCTGTCCAAATCTCGTTGCTCTGGTGTTTTCCAAAAGATCCTTTCTGCTTTATCTTGATATAACACTCCAACAGAAAATAATACTATAAGAAAACCAATAAAATATGTTTTCTTTTGCCCCCATAAATAAATAATCCAAAATATAATAAAACCAACAATAGCTGTTCTTGTATGAGTCTTATATAAACAAAATATAGAAACTAAAAGGGAAAAGCGTAGTATCCAATGTATGCCTCTATTTTGTATTTTGAAATGCCTCAAAATAAAAGCATATAAAAAGGAAAAAAGAAGAGCAGTGTACGCAAAAACATGAATTCTAAGAAAAACTCCACGATACCTTTCAAACTGTGTATGAATTTCAATCTTTGCTATTGAGGCTCCTTTAAAAACCAGAATAGCACTCACTATTAACAGAATAATATATCCAATCGTGAAGGTAAAAATTAAAACATTGATTTGCTTGGAATTTTCTACGATGCTCCTAACAGCGAAAAATACTATAAATGGTAGAGCGAGTCTCGCTACTTCACCTATATCAGCTCCCAAAAATATACTGCATCCAATATAGAAACAAAAAATTAATATTAAAAATGAAATAAGATCCAATTCCAATCTTCGGACATTGATTAAGATCGGAAGTATTAAAGCATAAGAAATAATAATCACAAAAATTTCAAGGATACTTAAATGACCGAATTCTGAACCTCCAAACGCAAGTGAAATTGGTCGGAATATTACAAAAGCTATTAGCATTAAATAGTCGACGCTAGTTAAAGATCTTTGGGAGGCTGTCGACGACATTATATGAGTCCCTCCAATAAATACTATTTTCTTTGAATCACGATGTAATTTGATAAGTCCAGCAGATTATGGCCAAATTCTACTACACGAGAGTTTTTTTACTTTTTTATGTCCCCAGGTTAAAGAAGCTATATCTTCACGGTTCAATCTGCAAATAATTTTACCGCAAAATTTCGGTAAACTGCCAAATTTTTAATGATTTAATAGGACAAATTTTTGATTTGTTATCACGATCATTCTTTTATTCAATTAGAAGGCTAATTTTCAAAGCTCACGAATTATGAATCTTTAGATAATGATAGTAAGAAAATATAGATAGAATAAAACCAAAGAAACCGCTATGATCTAATTAATCATGATTCAAATCCGCTATTAAAAAAGAATTGGATCAAATTTTATCCTGCCCAATCTTCTTCAGTGTAAAAT
>JAEOTV010000024.1 GCA_016839635.1 Promethearchaeota archaeon
GTTATGGTGCCACCTGGGTTTCCAGTAGAGGAGAGAGCAAAATTACTTAAAAAGCTATCGGATATTACCCCCAAAAAATTAACTCAATCATTCTTATCAAATAGCGGAACTGAATCAGTTGAAGCTGCAATAAAGATAGTATTAGCTAATAATCGAGAGAAAAAAAAACCTGAAATTATAACTTTTAAAAGAGATTTCCATGGAAGAACTTTAGGATCATTAGCAATGACACATAATATAAAATATCGGAAAGCATTTTTATCATGGCTCAGTCCCCATGTTAAATTTGCATCTTCTGGCAATATTGAATCTGTAAAAGAATTAATTAGCGAAAATACTGCGGCAATTTTTCTAGAATTAATTCAAGGAGAAGGAGGGGTTAATCCCGTTCCCCAAGAGTTCCCAAAGGCTCTCAGGGAATTATGTGATGAAAAAGATATAATTTTAATAGATGACGAAGTTCAAACGGGATTTGGTAGAACGGGGAAAATGTTTGCCTATGAACATTATGATATAGTTCCTGATGTGGTTTGTATGGCAAAAGCAATTGCTGGAGGTGTGCCCATGGGGGCAACGATAGCCTCTGAAGATTTATATGATAAGCTTGAGATCGGAGAACATAATATTACTTTTGGAGGAAATCCTTTAGCCTGCGCTGCCGCAAATGCGACTATTGACATAATTATAGAAGAAAAACTCATAGAGAACTCTGCTAAGCAAGGAGAAAAAATTATTTCCAATTTGAGCAAATTTTCAGAAGGGAGTAATGTAATAAGAGATGTGAGAGGAAAAGGATTAATGATTGGTGTAGAATACAAGAAAAAGACTCAAGAAATACTTGACCAAGCAGAGAAGATGGGTGTTTTATTATTAAAAACAGGATTAACTGTTGTAAGAATTGTTCCACCATTAATTATTAATGATAACCAAGTAGAAAAAGTATTAGAAGTTGTGCGTAAAATTTCATAATAACACTTATCTATAAGGTGTTTTAAACATTACAAATGTAACAGAAAAAGAGTTTCTAACAAAACTATTAGAAGTTGTTGCAAAGCTAGTAAGTATTGCTAAAGCTCAAGGGTTGCGCTTTGAAAAAATCTGGGATGATCTCTTAAAAAAGTTTAATGATAAACCTCATAAAGTACGTCAAATTCCGCTGATTGAAGACAATTTTCTCCAAGATATAGATTATCGAATTAATACTTTAAAAATAATTGAAGCATCACAAGTAGACGGATTTTATGCGATAAAATCAATATTACAAACTCTCTATAATTCATATTTCAATTCAGAATTATTTAATAATATATTTTCCTCCGAAGATCAAAAAATGATAAAATATATGACAGCAAGAGAGATCTTAGGAAATCTTATTCTGTATAATAAAATGGATCATGAAACTGTGCCATTGAAATATAATATAATGGCCAGAAATTATCTTCTAATCAAACTTAACGGTCAATTAGATGTTGATATTCTTGAAAATATGAAAAAACTAAACATAGATATTAATTTAGCTGATTTAAATAAATTAATGGATGATATGGTTGCTGATGGTTTAATTAATAAAGAAAAACAAGGAGAGAATTATTTTTTTAAATTAGAGAAAGAATTAAAATTAAGCGAAGAAGGAAATCGTCAATTTAATGAAAGTGGATTAAGAGCCATTATTCAATGGCCTACGCAATTTTGGAGGAGTTATTACAATTTGAGAGAATTAAATGTGACTGTTGATACGAGTGTTAGATATCATGATTTTCTTCATCAAATATTAATTAAATCAGCAATCCAAGGATTCGGATCTACCAACTTCGTAATTAAGAATTTAGTCAAATATTATGAAAAAATAAAAGAGAATAAATAATAGCATTAGAAGTCTTTCGTTTTTCTTATCGGTATATCAAAATCTTCTAATAATGGTATTAAATGCTTTTTATCATCAGCATTCGTGCCTTTCCAATCAATTAAAAAACAATTTATTTGTTCCAAGTTATTAGAAATCATTTGATCAATCATTTCCTTGTTCAAATCTCGAATAAAGTATTTAGGACATATAAATGAAATCGCTACGTTCTTATTTGAAATTATTTTTTGAAACTGAGGGGCATAATGTGGCCCTCCAAAACCAATGCCAATTTCTGGAGGTTTTTTTTTTCGAAATTCGACATACTCTAAACAAGTATCGAGAATAGCATGCCCTACAACAAGAGCAGCTTTTTCGATTTTCCATTCCTTTTCACTACTGCCCAACTCCATAAATATTAATGGTTTTTCCAAAGAAGTTGGTCCATGATGAGTTACTTCGATATCTAATGAGAAATCCAACATTTCTTTTATATATCTTTGTGATTCTAAGGAGATATATGCCGATTTAAGCAAGATTGCGCTTGATTTGGACAATACTCGTGGCTTGCCTCCAAAATCCGCATCATTACTCCAATTTCCTGTAGTATGGACCAGAAATGCCGGGCGTTCTGTCTCTGATCTATGCCGACTGGCAAAAATAAGCAAATCAGGATTAATATCTGACTCATCTAATTTTAAATCGTTTAAATGAATTAATGGTTTATCAGTTAAACCAAGATATATCTCATTCTCGTTTAAATAAGTATTTTTTTTTTCTGGATCTGATTTGAATCCTTCAAATATAAATAGAGGATTTCTATGCCACTTATCATTTATTTTTTTGAACGAGTATAACGCTGAATTTAATAAATTATCGCGTACATTCATAGAAGCTATATCCTCTGTTGAAGTTATTACCAAAAATTGCGTCAAATTTCTATCACCAGAAAATTTTTATAAAACTAAGCTTAAAATTTCAAAAAATTATATTTATAAAAAATTATATTATTATTCAATTAAAATTATAGCAAATTTACATTAAATAAAATTGATAGAAGTAGATTTAATAATCATCATAATAATAGCAATTATTTTTGGCACTGCATTCTTTATAGCTGATTTTTTTGAACATAAGCATCATCAATTACATATTTCTCTAATCGCTGGAATCTCAGTGGCCTATTTCTTTCTTGTAGTCCTTCCCGAAGTTGCTGAAGGAATGCCAGAATATCCGTTACATATGCAAATATTTGAATATTTTTTCATTCTAATCGGTTTTATTTTTTTCCACGTGTCTGAGAAATTAATCTTACAAAAAGTTGAATCTAAATCACAAAAGCGAATGCGTAAATTACTAAAAATGGAAAAAGATTTAGAGCTCGTAGAAGAAAATATTGAAAATGTTTTGGAATCTGAATTGCAACAAGAAAAATTAGACATTGCTGCGTTAAAAAATTTAAATGAGTCTATTTTGGGATTAAAAGAGCAGGAAGAAACAATAAAAAAAGAAATTGAACAATATAAATTAAAAATCCAGACTCATATTAATAAAGATTTATCCGAATTCAGATATTTCACTAACTTTGCTTACCATCTTTTAGTGGGGATTATTTTGGTTGGGCTTCTATTTATAGAATTCTTAGCAGCATTTCTTTTTTTTATTTTTGCATGGTTTAGAATAATCATTTCTAATAGATCAGAAAGACATATAATATTCACCGACTTAGAAATTTATGAAGAAAGTGATTTTGGCCTTAATTTAATTAAAAAAACACTATTAGGATTCTCAGCACTTACAGGCGTCTTTATTGGTTTGTTATTTGAACTGATTCTGCCAATAAAAATTGAATTAGAATTAATTTATATTTTATTTTCTTTTATTTCTGGTGTGATTTTATATACGATTGTTAGAGAAGTAATTCCAGAGAAAGAAAAAGGTAATCCGTTTTACTTCTTACTCGGAGCAGTTGGTTTCATAATTATTATACTCTTTATTAAGATTTTCCCAACTTTAATATAAATTTAAAACATACTATATTTTTTCTTTAAATTTTTAAACAAATTTTTAATTCTCTACATAATTAATCTATCTAATAATATTAAATATCATTTAATGGAGAATATAAATGGCAAGACCTTCACCGTTAGATATATACGCATTACTCGATAAAAGTAATTGCGGTGATTGTGGGCTAAGCACATGCATGGCCTTCGGAACGGATCTCTTAGAAAGAAAAGTTACATTAGAAGATTGTACTCATCTTATGAAAGAGCCTAAGCAAGCCAAAAATCTTGCAAAATTGAGAGAAATTACAACTCCTCCACAAAGACCAGTAATTATTGGTGTAGGTGAGCGAGCTTGTACTGTGGGCGGGGAAGAGATCCTTATGAGACATCAGCTTACATATTACAATGAAACTGCAATTTTTATTGAAATTTCAGATGAAGATCCAGATTTAGAAGAAATTACCAAGTATTTAACTGATTTAAAAATTGAAAGAATGGGAGAAGTTCTTAGAATTGATGGTATAGCATTGAGATGTGTTTCTGGAGCCATTGATCAATTTAAACTCGCTGCGAAGAAAATTTCAGAAATTTCGGATCTTCCAATTATGTTATGTTGCCTAACTAATCCAGAAATATTACTAGCTGCTGCCACAGAAATAAAAGATAAAAGACCTTTATTATATGCTGCAACTAAAGATTCATGGGAACAAGTTGGAACATTTGCCGTACAAAATAATTTACCAATTGCGGCTGTATCAAGTGATTTGGATGAATTAATTTCTTTAAGTGCGACATTACAAAAATTAGGCGCAAGAGAAATCGTTTTGGATCCGGGAACCTTCTTTGGACCAGGTAAATTAGCATTTACTTACGATAGTATTTTACAATTAAGAAATGCTGCCATTGATAAGGAGGATCCCAATGCTGGTTGGCCAGTAATGGGCGTTCCAGCAGCTTATTGGGCTCAAGTAGATACTAAACAAGGAGATTTATGGACTCATCAATATCAAGAAGTAATTATGGGAGCTATTTTAGAGGCTATTGATACTTCTCTAATTGTTTTACACAGTGGCCAAAAAAAAGAAGATATCTGGACGTTATTGGCTTTAATGACATTACGGCAAAGCGTCTTTTCTGATCCAAGAATTTATCCGACTACTGATCCTGGTTTGTTTCAAATTGGAGAACCTGGTGATATGGCACCAATATTTGTTACCTCAAATTATAGATTAACAAAGATACCAGTAGAAATAGACATTAAAGGAGCAAACATTGACAGTTACCTTTTAGTAGTTGATAGCGAAGGAATTGGAATCGAATCTGCTGTCGCTGGAGGTCAATTCAATGCTACAGCCATCGCAGAAGCTGTA
>JAEOTV010000180.1 GCA_016839635.1 Promethearchaeota archaeon
AATCCTGGCTTTAATGACTGATATCTATGCGAACTATAGACCTGCGTAAGTAAATTATTTGTTATTTTTAGCGTATCTGGATAAAATCCTTCATTAATTGGGCCAATTTCGTTATCCCAGCGAATTACAAGAATACCAACGGGCATGTTTTTATACCTTTAAATTTGTATTGTGAATGATAATTACGTAATTTTATTTGTAGACTTTATACAATACAAGTTATCTTATTATTTTAATATCTTTCTTTTATTTATTTCTTTTTATTTTTAGTTTTGTATTATCTAACCATTAATACAAATTGAAACCCTATTACAATTTAAACCTAAGAAAAAATTTAAATTAAAATTATAACTTTGATTTATTGTCACCCTTAAAAGCTTAGAATTATAATTTCTAAATATAATTTGGCTAAAACTTAAAAATTGGAGAGGTTACCGAGCATGGTCAAAGCCATTTTACACCAAAATGGGTCAAGACTATAGGTGCTGGACTTAAGATCCAGTGGCAAAGGCCTTCGTGAGTTCAAATCTCACCCTCTCCACATTCTTTCTTACTTTTTATTAGAGTTACAAAATCATATTAGTTTATAATCAAATTTATAAAATCTAAAATGAGTTGAAAGAAAATTATTTTAATACTATTGATACAAAAGACAAAGCTTATTGGTTAGGAGTTCTTTATGCTGAGGCTTATATGGAAACTAGAAATCAGAAGCCATATAGACTTGGGATAGAAATTGGAACAAAAGATGAAATAATTATAGATAGGTTTATAAAAGCCCTGGATTTTAATCCAAATATTAAACATTATAGGGAAAGAGATAATACAGTTATAGTAAAATTTGTTAATAAAACAATTGTGAAAGATTTAGTTAAATGGGGTGTTGTACCAAGAAAATCAAAAATTATAGAATTACCAAATCTAAGTAAACGTGATTTGTATTTAGCTTTTCTTCTTGGTTTTTATGATGGAGATGGGAAAACTGGTACTACTCGAATTGTTACTGGAAGCAAGACATTTTTAGAACAAATTAAGAAACTTTTTAATTTACCGTATAAAATCTATGAGAAAAATAGTCAAAGTCTTGAAAAAAATAAACTTGTTATAAGTCATGGTTATTCAATGAGTTTAGGAGTTGGATTGTTTAAAGAAATGTTAGAAAATTATCATCAAAGCTTACCAAGAAAAAGACATATGTTAACACAACAAGAGATATTAATTAAAATTAGGAATTCAAAAGATAATCTCAAAAAAAGAAAAGTTAACATAACAAAAGAAGAGCTTGAGAATTTAGTATGGAAATTTCCCTTATATAAAATTGGATTAATGTATAATGTAAGGGATACAGCAATAAAGTATTGGTGTATAAAATGGGGGATTACTACGCCTCCTAAGGGATATTGGAAAAAAAAACGTGTTGCTCAAAAAGAAAAAAGTATTAAGAGAAAAGAAAAAAATAAATCAGAAGAAAAACCAGTGGAATCAGAAAAAGAAGAAAAAAACGAAGAAAAAAATGAAAATGCGGAAATACAGAAAGAAACCAGTGAAGATGTATATGAAGAGTTAAGTCAAAAGACTCCAGAAGAGGAAAAAGAGGAAATTGAGGATTCTACAAGAGATAATCAAGCATCTGATGATTCTAAAGAAAAAAATAGAGAATTCATCACAGAAAACAAGCAAGAACATCCTTTTGATAGTAGATTTAATAAAGTTGAAGAAGAGGAGGATTTTAATGATCCATATTTATGGATTTCTCCAAAGGTTCGTGAAAATGTTGAAGAGAATAAAGAGAAGCTACTGGAAAAAGTAAGGGAACGGAGTGTAAGATACACAGACTCATTGAGTGAGAAAGAATCCTTGAATTATTCCGAAAAAGACGATTTAGAAACAGAACCTAAGAATAGTTTTATAAAGGAAAGTTCTAAAGAAAATTTATTTGAAAATCAACCTTTGATTAATCCAGAGATTGGAATTGAACCTGCTGACTACATGCAGCATCAAAAAGAGCCTTTACCAGATATGGGGAAAAATTATATCCCAGAACAACCAATAGAAGAACCAATAACAGAATCGATTGAGGAACCAATAGAAGAACCTATAACAGAACCGATTGAGGAACCAATTGAAGAACCTATAACAGAACCGATTGAAGAACCAATTGAAGAACCTATAACAGAACCGATTGAGGAACCGATAGAAGAACCAATAACAGAACCGATAGAAGAACCAATAACAGAACCGATTGAAGAACCAATTGAAGAACCTATAACAGAACCGATTGAAGAACCAATTGAAGAACCTATAACAGAACCGATTGAGGAACCAATAGAAGAACCTATAACAGAACCGATTGAGGAACCGATAGAAGAACCTATAACAGACCCGATTGAGGAACCGATAGAAGAACCCGTAACAGAACCAATTGAGGAACCAATAGGGGGTGAAACACCTATAGAAGAAATAATTGGAGCTATATCAGATATAACAGTACTTCATTCTTCTTATCAAAGTTCAAATTTTGAACTGCAAAATCCAGATGAGATCATAAATTATGATGAAGATTTAGATAATAGTTTTGATGGTAGGATTAGAGACTTTAATGATAAATTTGATGATGATATTGAAAAGATAGGTAATGAAGAATCATATGAAGCAGAAAAACTTGAAGATCTTGTCGAAAATCATGATTTTATTGATGAAGATGATGATTTTAATGGAATTTTTGATGATATAAAACCAGATATCTTAGACAGTAATGAGATTGATGATATTTATAATTCTCCTGATGATCCGATCAATTTTATAGACATTGGAGAATATGTGCCCGAAGCTGAAGCAGGTTCTTCATATGGATATTCAGATTGCCCAGATGATTGTCCTAGTGAGTAAAAGCACAAGAAACTTCTATTTTTACTATTTTTCTCATTAGTGAATTTAAAAGTTAAGAATTCTCTTGCTTTAAATAAGAAAATTTAGAAATTTCTATATTAGATTATTAAATTTCGAGAAAGATAATTTTAAAAATGATAAATGTAAACGATGAGATTTCATTCTGGCAAACAAGAATTTGTATCACGCAAGCTCCAGAGATATTCAAACCTAAAGTGATCCCGGATAGCATGATCCCTTTTTATCAAAGACCAGAAGATATTAGAACATTTCTATATGATCCTTTTGGAGAGGAACCACCTGCTTCATATGGCGTGGAAATCAATGCAGGTAGTAAAGTAGAATTTGTATTTTTTACTAAGACTAAATCAAAGAATGAAGCTATAAAATTAGGAAACACTTGGCTTTCAAATTTAAAATTTAAATTTAGAGGATTAGATGGAATAGTTGAAGCTAGGCAAATAACCAATCATAACCTAAAAGGGAAAGAAGAATTAGAGCTATTAGAAATTACACTACCTGAAGGATTAATTACGTACAAAATTAACGTTATTGAAAGGTTTATAAATGCTTTTTATTATAAGAACAGCCAATCTATTAAATTAATACTATTATGGCAGCGCCAAAAACGTCCAAAAAATAATCCAGAGGGATCTAATACTTACAAATTGAGAATTTTTATAACTTACGAATTGGGTAATCTCAATAATGAAAAGCTTCTTAAATTGAATGGAATATTAAACTTTTTATCAATGGAAATTGAAACCACCGCAGGAAAAAGAGCGTCCTTAGTAAAGCCTTTAAATGTTTCAAATCTCAAAATTTTAGAAGGTGATGTATTCAATACTTCTGAAGAAGACTTAAGTGCAGTTATTATTGAGGATGTGAATTTTGATTTTCCAGAAAACATTCCTTTACCAAGATTACCAATTTTACATTATGAAAATGTGAGATATATTGATCTAAATGAAGAATTTAAAAAGCAAGCAATAGAAATTGGGAAACATATTAAAACTGGAGTAATAACCGACCATAAAACTTATGTTCCAATAAATAAATTGCCTCAAGATTTAGTTATATTTGGCAAATCTGGATGTGGAAAAACATATTTCCTTGCTCGTTTTATTAAAGAATTCAGTAGGAAAGCAAAGGATGTAGGTATCTTAGTCCTTAATATAGCAAAATCATCTCAAGAGATTTATTATCAAGATTTTTCAACAGTAAAATATTCTGATGATGAATTTCAGATTCCGTATTTTTTTGAAGGGAAATACTTAGAAAAATGTCTACAAGAAACAGCGACTTATATATGTGCTTCCTTAGGGTTAAAGAACGTTTTTGAAAAAATTATTTATCGAACAGCTATAGCATTTATGAAGAAAAATGAGAAATTACCAGAATTATTAGGAACCTTACTAAAAGGCGTAGAAAATTATGTTAAAAACAATCCTTATGGCGATGATGTTCAGGCTAACTTATTACAGGCTCTTAGGAATAGGATTAAAGTATTCTCTGAAGAAAAAGTGCAGAATGTTCTTAAGTTAACGAAAGATTTACCAAAATGGTTTAAAGATTGGATAGATGGTAAGAACATTTTTCTTGATTTATCAATGTGTAATAAATTTACTAAAGCTTTAATTGTAAATGCAATATTTCAACTCGTCAGAACTAATACAAAAGATACTGAAATTGAGGAGTTAAAACACCTCATTGTTATTGATGAAGCACATGCCATTTTAGAAAAACCTATTACGAGAAATAGCGACGATACTGATTTCATCATGAAGGAACAGATGGCAAAAATATTCTCTGAATTATTGAAAGAATATCGAAGCCGTGGAGTTGGATTTGTTATTGCGGATCAATCTCCCGCTCGTTTGTTTGATGATGTTGCTTCTCAGCCAAGTATTAAAGTTATATTTAGGGAAGATTTCCCAAATAATACAATATTTTCAGAAGATCCCTTTGAACGACAAATACTTACACAATTAGAGAATAGGTTGGCACTAGTCATTAATGGGGCAACGGGGGAAAAATATCTGATTAAGACATTGGATTATGATTTTTGGAATTTGTAATAATATGCTATATATTTTGAAACTGGAATTCAAATAATTCTTCTATTCTTTTTTTAAAATTTCGTTGCAAAACGGGATCAATTTTCAAATTTGATATATACTGCGTAAAGTAATTTTTTATCGATTTATATAATTCTATCGGATTTTCAACAATAAAATCACTTCTAAATATTCTTGCATCAATATTAATCCTACTTTTTTCAATTGTAAAAACATCTGAGGATCTAATATCTAAACTTCCTAATCCTTTAACCATTGCGTTATGAAACGGTTTATTTCTAAAGATATCATAAACAGTAAAAGTATATTTTGAATTTGGAATTAAATAAGAATTTGCTAAATTTTTAGCGGCTCTAATATTTGTAAAAAATTGATATTCTCTTAGTAAAAATTGATCAATTTCATATCCCAGGACGTCTCTTCCAAGGTTCAATTGAGTAAATATATCTATTAATGACCAACAAATATTAGATATTGGAAAATTATGAAAATATTTTAGTTTTCTAAAAAATGAATACTTATAGAGTTTTTTAATAGGATCAAAAAAAAAATTTTCAATTCTTTTCTTAAATTGAGAGATAACTTCCTCCCAATCAGGTAAAGTTCTGAATTCTTCCCAATTTATTTTATTATTGAATTTTTGATCTGGTTGATATAGATTCTTGTATTGAATAGCCATAATATTACTTTATTTGCTATATGATTTATTTTATTTAAAGATATCAAATTTATCAAATCAGAATAAGCTTTATAGACTTTAAATAAGTAAAATTGGTTAAAAAAGAGTTATTATTTTTTCAAAAATGGGATACACTTGCTCAATTGTAAATTTATTTACAATCAAATTATTGGTTATCACTTTTGTTAGATGAACATAATTTCTGAACTCTCTAATATTATTATTCACATAAACCCAATCTGAGGTCCAACTACTTCCAAAAGTATTATTTTGAATTATATATAATAATTTCTGTCCAAACTTAGCATCTAAAAGTCTAATTTTTCTCAATTTCCCACTATTATCAGTAATTTCATATTCTTTGGGTTTCCCGTATTGATCTCTCCCAATTCCTGATTTTTCAAAATAATCCGTAATTAGGTATTCTATTATAATTCCCATTTTTATCAGTACATCCTTCCATTTATTATGTTTTATTAAGAAATTCATATCCTGATATTCTTGTAAAAGAACTCTTTTTGCAAAGGTACTAGTAACCTTATTAAATAGATTTTTTAATTTCTTTTGGAATTCTAAAAAGACCCTACCTTTTGGAGTAAGAAAAACAAACCTATTTCCATAAAATATTAAACCATCTCTATTTGTCCATCCAATTTTTCTACTAAATATACCATCTGCCTTATTCCGAATAAAATTAATTTTTATTTTATTCTTTAGGTCAATACTTGCATATTTTAAGAAAGATTCAAATGAGATTTTACCCAATTGTTGATCTTTTCCAGGTTCTAACTTAATCATCTTCTTTTCAATTTCATCTACTGTTTTTAAAAATTTATAAGTGAGTTCAGTAAATTCATTTAAATTTAGATGGATATTCTCATAACTTAAAATCCCTTCTATACTTATTGATATAATTAAATCATCTTTCTTTTCAATAGATTCTTTATAGGAAAGATAACTTTTATCTTTTAAAAGTTCTAATGAGCTGAATAATTCAGAATGAGGTAGATTCTTTAAATCTGGATGTTTCTTAAGTTTATGCAATGAAACTTCATATAATTTAGATACATCTTGTAGATTTGAATAAATTGCTCCTAAAATTAAATTTTCAGTATCAATCATCATAATATCTTATTATTTAATGCAATTTAAGCCTAATGTTATTAAAGTGTTGTTAAAATTTCTAAATACAATCATTCAATTCTTAAAAAAATTAGATATTGGGATGAATTATTAAATAAAATTGTTTAGAAAATTGGGATTAATAAATTGAATAATATATGGTATAAGAAAAAACTAATAATATAATTCTTAGGTTTTGGTTCAAAGACTTTATATTGTTATGGATATTCAATAATCCTTCATCCTCTTCTTTCTTCTCTTTTCTTCATTTTATTCTTTAATTTTCATAAGATTTTATTTTATGAAATTATAAATTCAGTGATATGACTAGGTTATCTTAAAATTGAAATATAAAGCTTTCAATTTCATGAAAATAATCCTTCGATGTATTTATACCATTCTTCTGGGTTACTGATTTTATAATTAACCCAAGTGTTTAAAAGAAACCTTAAAAACTTTTTAAACCACTCTGATATCTTCATTGCTAAAACATTTTCATATCTTTGTAGAGGTTCTTTATCATAAAAATATTGTGGCTCAAATTCTATATCTCTTTTTTCTTCTGGATGAGCTATGTTGTTTCTATATTGATATGCTGAGATAATGAATTTTTTAATATCCTTATCATGACTTTCTCGATCAAGCCCAGATTCTTTAAAATATTCTTCATTTACGAGGAAACGCCATTTCTTCTTTCTATCAGCTGATATTCGGGTAAAAACTTCACCCATCACATCTCTCTTACCAAAACCTTTTATTTTTAATTTTTTTTTAACGGATTTAACGTATATTAAGCCTTCTAATGTCGAAACTAATAAAAAATTCTGTATAGTTAAATAAGGAATATTTTCCAATGTACGAATTGTTTCAACACTATATCTAAAAATATTAGAAGATTCAATATTAGAGTCTTGATAATATGTCTTGTAAAATTCATCATAATTTTGTTGCCAACAATTCAACCATGCTTTCAATACATTTTCATTTTTAAGATCTAAAAAACCTGCTGGACGAGAAAATTGAAAAACTATATGTTTAGTAAAATATTCGTAATTTTGTGAAAAAGGTGGTAATTTAATGTAATAAGCGTGACCATAAGTAAATGGTCGAAAGCGATCTTCTTTACTATAGCATAAGAAGAAATCATGTATACTTAGGACTTTTTCATCATAAGGATCTCTATCACTTATAGAAAATGGAGCAGTTGGTACAAACCCACTTTCTAAATAAGGTAGTTCTTTAGTTCTTCTTTTCTTCACTCTATATTTAATTTCAATACTCGCATTAGCTTTTATTATACTTCCAGGAGAATCACCATAAGGAAACCAATATTTAGGTGCTTCCCTAAACTTAAAAATAAAAGGACCTTTTCCATACGGATAATCCTCCTTATATATATTTCTAATTAAATGATTTGAATCTAGTTTAATAATTTCACTATCTTTTGGAAAATAAATTCGAAATGTTGGAACCAGTATTAAATATTCAAACTCATCACACAGAAGTACTTTATCTTCAAATTCCTTAAAACTATGATTAAAAACTTCTCTTAACTTTTTAGATTTTATAAATTTTTCAGGAATCCTAAATTCATTAGCTGAAATTTGTTTTTCTTTCATGTATAAATAGAGAAAACTTTCCAAAAAATGTTTACAATAAATATCTAATAACGAATATTCATATTTCCCCTTTACTTTCCACTGATATTTCTTTATATCATCATTGGTGTTCAACTTAATTAGAAAGTTTTTCCCTACATCAGTATCAAATATATTAAAATTTTTCTTATAATTCTCAAGGTATAAAACGAGCAAATCCCACATTAAATCTTTGATATCTCGAATTCTTGAACTTGTCATTCTAAAACAACACTAATATTTTTTATAATAAGTCTATTTACTTTTTATCTAATTTGTCTAATATTCTGTCTACTTTATTCTCAATGGAAAACAATATCCTTTGAGGCAATTTTTCTATGAATTTATCAAGATCCCAATCTTTTTCGATTATTTCTCTTAATGTCTTAGCATATTGAGAGTATTCTCTATATAATTCAAAATTTTTTTCAGGTAAGTTAAACTTAGCATTAAAATAACCACTAAAAGTAGCATGAAAACAATCAGCATATGCGTTCTTATCATTAAAATCAGTACTAAGGGGATCTACAATTTGATATTCACTTGTCCCCGCACCACCACTGAATGATGGGAATGAGAATTTAAACACAAAATCATCATTTTGGAGTTTTAAAAATCCTTTTCCAGTAAGTATTTTAGTCTTAGGAGGGATAAAAAAATCACGAAAAGTCCAAATGTCAAAATATTCTTTGAATCTTTTGGTTAATTTACCAAGAATAGAATTTTCATTGAGCTTTGGAAGGTCTTCAAGAATTATTTTTTTTTTTGGAACAGATTGGTTTATACTGATTTGGTTGTTTTTAAGGACTTTTATGGACCATGATTGTCCGAAATACGATGAAAATGAACCTAGTAATATATAAGGAATTAAATCTAGTAATGCTTCAGCAATATCAGCATCTTTAATTGACTTTAAATCCTCATCGGTTAAATTATCAAAAAAATCATGGAAATTATGAACACATGGTAATGAATTAATAAAAAAAATATGTTTCAAGGATTCTCTAATAAAGTTTAGAGTAAATCTGAAGGGATAAGTAAAATCTAAGCTTTCTTCTTTGAAAAGTAATTCTAGTTGACGATCAGAAACCATTCTTTTTCCGTGGGATGTTCTAATATAATATTCTCTAGACTGTATTTCTGATCCTTTTCTTTTAATGACAGCATGAGGAACACTCTTTTTTCTAGGTATTTTAATAATAATAACATCACCATCTGGGCAATGAATAAATTCTATTTCACATTCTAACTTTGGACTAATATTATCTTGAATAATGTTATTGATAAGCCCTTTATCATCATCAACATTGAATATTCCCTTACCTTCAAAAGTACAATCATCGTTAATGCCTATTAATATTCTACCACCATTTCTATTGGCAAATGAGATAATATGTTTAAGTAATTTTTTCTTATTCTCGTCATTTTTAATAATTCCAGAGTTTTTGAGATCAATTACTATATTTTCTCTATCTGGATTTGATATTATTTCAATTATTTCGTCACAAGTGGTCATATTCCGCACTCTCCTTTCTATAATATCTAAGAATATTTTATATTATAGCATTCTGATTGGTTTTCTAAATATAATCTTTAAATAATTAAATTTCGAAGGAGTATAAATGTTTTTTGAAATTAATTTTTATTTTTCTTCACTTTTATAAATTTCCTCTCCTAAAATCCTTAATAGACTCGTGTTCTCTATCAAAATTAGATTCTGTTAGTAATACTAACTCAAACCTTCCTCCACTAGTAAAGTCTATATGAACTACGTGATAATCACTTCCTGGATATACGTGATCATTTCGAAAATTGCCTCTAAGTATTTCTATTAGATGAGGGTAAAATTCTTCTCGTGATGGATTACCCGCGATTGCAAAAATTACATCAAAATCACTATCAGGACGATGTTGTCGTCTAGCTCTAGAACCTGCTGGAGCTACTCTTGAAAGGCCTAATTTGGCAGATTTCATTACATTTACAATTCTTTTCCATCTAGCGTGATAATAACTATCAGGTAATTCTTGTCCCATAATATTAATTTTGCAATGAAATATATTTTAATTTTATTAAAAGGTATTAACCTTAATTCATTATATATATTGAATAACATGAATATACAAGAAGAAGGAAAGAAATTGTTAAAGTCTCATACAGATTTATACAAAAAACTTATTCAAATACCCACACAGCGAGAATTAGAATATAGAGAAGATGTTGAAAATGGAAATCTTATAGGTAAACCTAGATTTAAACAAAAAGAATATGAATGGCCTTCAGAATTACTAAAAGATCTTCATAATCATTTACAAAATATACATGTTTATTTTGAAAAGTATTATTTTTGGTATGATGATATATTAATTCCCTTAATTGATAAAAGATTTAGAAGAACTTCAAAAAAATCAATTATTTTTCTACTGGAAAAGGATTTATATGCTACTGATGAAATCTATGGAGATTATATGATAGAGAAGGGTAATAATGAGACTAAGCTGAGTTATTATCGAAGAAATAAAAAGATCAGACAATTTAAGATTCAGACTGTCGATCCTGATGTAATAAAGAATTGGATATGCAAAGATGCGATTATTCAAATAAAAGAACAATTTAAATTTCTATGGAACAGATTAGAAACAGAAATTACGGTTTGCATAGAAGAACAGTATCACAAAAAACCAGAGACTAAAATCTCTTTACAATATCTTAAAGAGCAAGTTCATAAAGTTATTGAATTCCTTGAAGATTGGCCAGAAGCAGCTCTCCTTAATATTGGTAGAATCATTGAAATATGGCTAAAGCATGAATTAGATTATCGAACACTTGAAAAATATGATGATTTCATAAGGCTTGCCGAAGTTGATGGGATTATTTCAAAAAAAGAGAGAAAATTACTAAGTAAAATTAGAAAAAACTATAATGATTTAAAACACAACCTCTATTATAAAGTAGAGAAAACATTTGTATCCAAGTTAATATCCGATTTTTTAGAAAAAATAAGTATAGAAGAAATAAATTGAAATAATTTTAAAATATCCTAAGGTTCTTTAAATAATCAATAATTGCTTTATTCAATTCAATAGCCATCTTAAATTTTTCATTTATAATGTGTCTTCTTTCCGGAGCAATTTCAACTCCATATTCAGACAAATAATGATGTTGAATTTTTAAAGAGATGAAGGTCAAGTACTCCATAATATTTTCTTCTGTCAAAAGATTGTTTGTATTAGTAACCCAGTCTCTATTCTCTTTTCTATGATACTTTTGAATTGGTATTTCAGGCTTTTTATAGAAAATATTTCCAAACCTCGAATCTCCACTTAAGAAAACTTGCTTATAATGGATTTCAGGACATTTTTTTTTAATAATTTCTTTAACGTTTTTATTAAGAATAGGTTGAAAAATTTGAGTACAGTCTTCATGATATTTAATATCGATTACAGGATATTCTATTCTATTTGTTCCAAAATCTATTACTTCAAAATTTTGATCATACCACAAAAATCTTTTTTCTGGGTAAGGTAATCCAAAACTTCTTGATAAAAGAAAATCATCAGATATATTGAGAAATCCAAAATTATTTATAATTAAAAAGAAACTTAGAGGATAATGCATAAATGCAGGCAAACCGACTCCTCCGAATAATAAATGGTCTTGCTTTTTATGAATCTTATAAATTAGAAGCATTCTATCTTTGTTCTGTGCTCCTTGATTTATATAAAATTTTGGTTGAATCCCGAGAAAATTCTTACTATCATATAAGTTAGCTATATAAAGTCCAATTCTGATCTTATCGAACCATGATAATAATAGGTTAAACTCAATATTAGTTAAAGGACTTTCACTTAACAATTTCAATACAACAATTTTTGCACGTTTTTCTAATACAGAATATTCATGATTACAAGTTTTACATGCAGGATATACAAAATTATTAAAAGGAAAAGTACGAAAATCAAGAATTAGTTTATTACTCTCATCAAATTTATAATAAGGTCCAAAAGGTAATTTTTCATAATTTTGTTTTGTAAATTTGATTAGCCATTCTGGAATAATATGTTCATTTGTTTTATTTATTGGTGGTTTCCCACAGAATATGCAAATCTTTTCCATTTCTATAATAATAAAAAAATTTGAATATATTTAATTTTAATAACTAGATCCATACCTAAAATTCTAAGATTTATCTAATATGCCCAATTAAGAATTCTTTTATTTTCTTTAACAATTCACCTCTGCAATCAGGATTCGACCATTCCTCAAGTCTGAAGAGATCCTCCTCTTCTGCCATTTTATGAAGCCATAAATGAGCAAGGACAACAAAAGTCGTCCGTTTAAGCTCACTAAAATCCCGAGTCTCAATAATTTTGTCGAGAGTCTGCTGAATTAGCTCTCTTCTGGCTTGCTTTACCGTCTCGCTCTTTTCATACATTACACTCATAGAATATAATTTCAATAATTTAAAGTATAGGAGAGTCGTAGATTATGAATATTTAAAAGTGTAAATTGCTTAATCTTCAAAACTATTCACTGTTTCCTTCAAAAACCTCCCACATCTTTTCACATATCTCACTCTCATTGGCTTCAGTTAAATACCAAAAAATAACTCGAGAACATTTTAAACATTTTAAATCCAGATCAAAGAATTCGGGAAATTCATCATCTATCTTTGCCTTAATACTAAATTTCGAGATAACTTTCGATCCCTCATTCTTATTTAGATACCTATCTCCGTAATTATCTTCTAAATCGAGGAGAGTAGTATGAATATTATCCATAGAATCTACTAACAATTCATTATGATTACATTTTGGGCAATTAGCCGATAAAGTGAGATAAAATCGTTTTTTATTAGAATCTATTGTTTTATAACTTCCTTTATCTTTCTCTACTTTTTTAAATTCTGTTATTTCACCATTTTGATAAACGGGATCGTAATCACCTTTCCCTTCTACAAAATAGCCGACCTTTCTATAATCTACATACAAGTTAAAATTGAGAATGTCATTATTTTCATATTCTATATCCCATAACTGAGGAATTTTTGAAGGTTCTAATACCTTTAACTGTTTAGACTTAGATTTATCCCCAATTTCAAAGGGTTCTATCTCTATAATTTTGTCTTTATCTTTCATAATAAAAAAATACCTAATAATTATTTAAATGAAATTCATAATGTTATAATTTATAATGTTATTAATTGCATATTTAAAAATCATTTGTTAAGAAAAGAAAAGAGAAATAAATGAGGTTTAGCGTTATGGTTCTTTTTCTCTTTTCTTTAAAACTGTTACCATACAGTATTTATAGATTTAATTTTTATTATTTAAAACCCAATAATTTTG
>JAEOTV010000181.1 GCA_016839635.1 Promethearchaeota archaeon
CAATACTATGGAGAGCTTCATCCTTACCAAAATGAGAAAACAAGGCTTTTATTGTAGTAGTCTTACCTGAAAAAGCTGGCCCAAAATAAACAATTTTTATACTGATTGTCTTGTCACAGTGATCAATAATCATAATCATTGATCTAAAAGTACCTTTTTAAAAACCAATTTTTTATAGACAGAAACATAATCAAATATTACTTGATATTGTCAAATATTTAGTTGACTTTGTCAAGGTTTATATAAATCAAATCATAATATAATATGGATAGCAATGACAACAGAATTGGAGAAAATTGGAAAAATACGTAGTTTTAATCGTTTCTATACTAATTTACTTGGTTTATTAGAAAGTACACTCTTAAAAAGTGATTATTCTTTAACCGAAGTGAGAATCATGTTCGAACTAAATCGTTTATCAGCTACTACTGCTAGTGAACTTGTCAAACTGCTTCAATTGGATCCAGCATATCTCAGTCGAATATTGAGTGGTTTTGAGAAAATCAATCTTATTCAAAAAAAAAAATCAAATCAAGACATGCGTAAACAACTAATTTCTTTAACATCAACAGGGAAAAAAGTGATTTCAGAGCTTCAAGATAAAGCAAATGAACAGATTAAGACGTTACTTGGCAACATTTCCAATGAGAAACAAAATCAACTTATTACTGCTATGAATAATATCGAAAGAATTTTAAAAATTGAAACCCACAAATCGGAATTTTACAATATACGGCCACATAGACCCGGGGATATTGGATATATTACATACCGACATGGAGTGATTTACGCCAATGAATATCAACTTGATGAGTCTTTTGAAGCTTATGTGGCTAAATATATGGCAGAATTTATTTTAAACTATGATGAAAGCAAAGAGAAATTATGGATTGTTGAGATAGGACCTGAAATTATTGGATCTATCGCCATTGTTAGAATTGATGATAATACTTCACAATTAAGATGGCTTCTTGTCGAACCATATATGCGAAATAAAGGAATTGGAACGAAATTAATGCATGAAGCACTTACTTTCTGTAAAAATCGAGGTTATCAAAAAATTATTTTAGGTACATTCAGTGATCTCATAATCGCCCGTAGATTATATGAAAAGAATGGATTTCAATTGGTTGAATCTAAATCTCACCCTATTTGGGGGCAAAACTTAACAGAGGAGCAATGGGAATTGATCCTATAATATCATAAGGGTAAATTTCTTTAAACTTGTTTTAATATCTAAAATTAGGTACCTAGAAAAATTTTAATTGTTAGATTTAATTAAAAAAATAATCATAAATCATACTTTAAAAGAGTTTTTTTCTAATTTTAAAGATATTTAATCAGATCTAAAGATTCTAATGATCAGAGTAGCCAGAATTAAAAAAAATCTTAAAGAATTTGCTTTTCCAAGATTATCAGGAACAGGATTTGAGCTTAAAGCTCATAATAAAGTAAAAAGAGAAGTAGAGAATCAGAATTTAGAATATGAAGTCCAACGATTTACTTTTAGCCCTTTTTACTCGAGATTATATCCTAAATTAGCATTTTCATCAGGATCATTAATTTTTCTAATACTATTAGTACTCTTGAATATATCTATGATTTTATCATTAGTTTTGATTTGCTTATTACTAAGTATAATCATAACGTCATTTATATTGACTAGAAATCCTGAAAAAATAAGATTTAATTCAAAATTAATTTCACAAAACCTACTTGTAAAGATTAAATCTAATTCGAGTAAAGCTGAGAATTCTGATAGAATTGCATTATTTATGAGTCATTTGGATTCCAAAGGACAAAGATTTACTGTCAGAATCCGGATTAGGATAATTAAACTATATATTGCATCATCACTTATTTTACCTTTCTTTATTGTGCTCAAAAACCTTCAATTTTTAGGATTAGAAATAATATTTTTAATTCTTGGGCTAATTCCGTTGATACTAAATATGTTTGCATCGACAATAATAGTTTTCAATAAAACTGAAAATAGTTCTATGGGCGCAGTTGATAATGCCTCCGGTATTGTATGCAATTTAGAACTTCTAAATTATTATAGTAATCCTGAAAACAGATTAAAGAATTATAACATGTGGTTTCTTTTTAGTGGGGCTGAAGAATGTGGAACAATTGGCATCAGGCATTTTTATAATAACTTAAAGAATTTTGATTCCGAAAAATCAGTAATATTTAATTTTGAATCTA
>JAEOTV010000182.1 GCA_016839635.1 Promethearchaeota archaeon
AATTAAATGTTCTAATTGTGGGTCTAGGTTATGATATAAAGCGAAAAATTTGAGTTTTATAATACTTTTATAATATAATCTTTTAATAAAATTAAATTAAAAAGAAATTATGATAAAAGAGATCAAATCTTTTTTACATTAATCAATAAAAATAAATAAAACTTCTGTTATTATTTTTTTAAAGTTTTTACATTGATAATAAAATGTTACCAAGAACCGATGCTGTTAATACTGAAGAGTTTATATTCTACTTAGATTTAGTTTCTAATTTTCTTAAAAAAAAGCCTATAATGAAAGCAATAAGTGCTTTTATTAAAGAAAAAGACAAATTTAATGCTTTAACTTCTTATGGAGTGGTATTATTCCAAAAAGATGAAAATCCCATTAGTGTTTATGATTTAAAAGATGCAGAATCAGTTTTAAATACTATAGATGAGTCGTGGGAAACAAGAGAGAACGAAAAGAGTTATTTAGAAAATGGGTTATATGAAATACTCGCATATATTTTTAGAAAGAGTCGTGAAGCGAGAAAAAATTATCGCGTTATAATCATTTCAGATACTCCCAGTAAATTATCTGAAGATTATTATAATGCTCTTTATGATTTGCTAATCAAAGCAAAGAAATTTTCTGCATTTATTGATATAATTCGAGTAGGCGACGATAAATTTTATGAAGATGATGTTAAATTGAAGGTAATATCTAGTGAAACGCATGGAGGCACTTTCTATTGTCCAAATGAAAAACTTTTACCAAATGTGTTAGGGTCTTTGATTCAGAATAAAAAGGAATTTAAAGTTATTATAACTGAAGAATTTGAGCAAGTTTTAACTGAAGATAAAGTCTTTTATGAACGCTTAGCAGTAGATCTCATTAGTTTATCTCCTGACGATCAAGAAATATGTGATATATGTGAGCAAGAGTTATGTCCCATTTGTGAAGCACATTCTGATGAGATTCATAAATGCTATAACTGTAATGCTAAATTTCACAGTTGTTGTGCTGCAAAGTATTCACTTGCTAAAAATATTGGATTTAAACATATTTTTAGATGTTTACAATGCGAAACTCTGTTGAAATTAGATGAAGAATTTGTTGAAATGGTATATGAAGAAGATTTAGAAGAAGAATTACCTGAAATTGACTTACAAGAAATTCCTATCGAAACACCCATAACTGAAGATATTGAAGAAGAACATATCGTAGAGGAAACTGATGAAGAAAGTGTGGATTTACCAGAACCAGAAGTAGAAATAGAACCTGCAGTTCCTAAAAAAGTGAAAATTGGAGGTTTCTTTGGTCAAGAAATTACAATAGGTACCAAAGATGCAAACAATATGACAAAAGCAGTTCCAAAGTCTTCTAAGCAAGAAGAAACACACATTTCAATAACAACTTTGAAACCACCAAAAAAAAAAGGAGCAATAACAATAAAGCTTTGTAAAATATGTGGAGCAACTTGTGGAGCTCTAGTTGAAACTTGTCATACTTGCGGAGCTAAAATTGATTAGCCTTTCTTATCTTAACTTTTCATATCTACTCTAAGAATTATTCGTATATTTATTTCTTTTATATTGCTAAACTTGCATTAATTTATTTGAATTTTAGACTTTAATCAAATTTTATACTATAATCTTAATTTGAAGGATAAAGAAATTTATCTATAGTTTTAAAATATTATTAATATATCAACCTATACAATAAATTCGATGGTTTAGATGTATCTCAAAGAAGAAATTACGACTTTTCAGAAAAATAGGCCCAGATCAAAGGGATTATGGAAAAGAGCACTTAATGTATTACCTGGGGGGATTTCTCATAATATTAGAACATTTGGTTTAACTTTAATTGATGCTTTTCCAATTTTCATTAATTCTGCTAATGGTCCATACCTTACTGATATTGATGGTAATAAATATATCGATTGTTGGAATGGACATTTTGCAATGATTCTCGGGCATAATCCCCCCAAAGTCCAAGAAGTAATAAAGAAGCACTTATCATATGGATGGCATTTTGGAACAAATACAGAATATCAAGTTAAACTAGCTGAGACGATTATTCAAGACAATCCTGGTATTGAGAAAATTCGTTTTTGTACTACTGGTACTGAAGCAACAATGTATGCTTCGCGTCTAGCTCGAGCTTATACTAAGAGAAGACTTGTAGGAAAGGCTCAGATGGGCTGGCATGGGGCAAATGATACCCTGTATTATGATGTAGGAGGAATTTTTGGAGGAGAAGGACCTCCAGGTCTTCCAAATGCAGAAAGAGCAGATATTATAACTTTTGAAATTAATAATGAAAAAACATTTGATCTAATTAAGCAAAATTCTCATAATTTAGCAGCAATCATTTTGGAGCCCGTGTTGGGAGGAGGGGGGGGATTTTCAGTTGATACAGAATTTTTGAAGAGATTGAGGGAAGAAACTGAGAAAAACGACATTCTTCTAATTTTTGATGAAGTAATAACTGGTTACCGTTTTATTGATAGATTATTCCAAAATGAGATAAATGTAATTCCTGATTTAACCACTATGGGTAAAATTATTGGTGGGGGAATGCCGATAGGAGCCATTGGTGGTCGAAAAGAAATTATTGAGCGATCTAGTCCTGATGTAGAGAATCAAGTGTTAATTGGAGGTGGAACTTTCTCTGGATATCCACTTAGTATGATTGCAGGGCTAAAGACGTTGGAAATATTAAAAACCTCTAAACAAAATTACTATAGAATTAACAAAGAAGGCGAAAACTTGTTAAATAATCTAAACCAATATTTTACTGAAGAGAAATTACCAATCATAGCGAAAGGATATAAATCTATGGTAATGCTTCATGCCCTTTCAAAATGGATTGAGGCCCCTTCAATTCGAGAAATAATAGATTTTAAAGATAAAAAACGGGAAGCCTTAATCCAATTATCACTCTTTAATCGAAATGTATCAGGATTACATGGATTGGGTTCAATTTCTATGGCTCATACTCATGAACATATTATTCAAATACAAGAAAAAGTTGAAGAAATCGCAAAACCAGTATCTCAAACTACTTTTAGTTAATATCGTTTTAAAGAATAAATTCATTTTAAAATATATTAAATGATTTATAATAAAATACAAATAAGGTAAACCAAATGAATAAAAAATTTACTGTTATTCAAATAGGATTAGGAGCAATGGGGAAATTAATAACCAAACTTTTACTAAAGCGTAAGAACCTGCATTTAAAGGGAGTTGTTGATATTGATCCTCAATTTAATGGTAAAAAACTCAGCCATTTTTTTGACATTACGGATGATCAAGATCTAATTATAGAATCTGATTCTGAACCCATTATATCTAAAGAAAAAGTTGATGTTGTTATTATTGCTACTTCTTCTTCTTTAGAGAAGATTTCACTAATAATTAAAAAGGCGATTCAATCAGGAAGTAATGTGATTTCCATATGTGAGGAATTATCTTATCCTTTTCAATATTATCCCAAACTTTCTGAAGAACTACATCAACTAGCAAAATCACAAGGTGTCTCAATAGTTGGGACAGGTATTAATCCAGGTTATCTTATGGATTTATTACCTATTGTTATTACAGCGCCCTGTCAATCTTTAGAATCAATTAAAGTCACTCGGATGATGAACTCCGCGAAAAGAAGAGAACCATTCCAACGTAAGATAGGGACTGGTTTAACAACTGAAGATTTTCATAAAAAAATTAGTAATAAAAAAATTACAGGTCATGTTGGATTAAGCCAATCCATTCAAATGATTGTGGGTGCCCTTGGAATTGAATATGATGAGATATTGGAGTTTCCACCAAAAGCTATAATTTCTGAAAATGAATTCATTACTTCTTATGGAGAAAACGTCCCAAAAGGTTATGTATGTGGGTTACAAAGCAAAGCTATTGCCAAAAAGCAAGGTAAAGAGATGATTATTTTAGATTTTGTCGCCTTTGCTGGTGACCATGAAGAGTATGATAGTGTGATAATAGAGGGAAATCCCAATATCCAGCAAAAAATTATCGGTGGTGTTCACGGAGATATAGGCACTGCTGCCATGGTTGCTAATCTTATTCCTAATGTAGTAGCTGCGAAACCTGGACTATTAACTATGAAGGATCTGCCTGTACCCTGTTACACTGAAAACATATGGAAAAAAAAATAAATAAAAAAAATAGATTTTTTTAAGTTATAAAAAGGTACTAATAGGAAAATATAAGATGATTGATAAAAGCGCAGCCATCGGAAAAGTTAAAAACCATATTAAAACTATTTTCCATAGCCCTCTTTTAACAGGAGTATGACTTGCCTTAGATAATCCCACTAAAGAGGCAACCAACATATGAGATCCTGATAAAGGTATTCCTAGTGCCGTTCCAAGAAATAAAATCGCTGCTGTAGGTATTTGTGAGGCAAAAGCCGTACTAGGATATAATTCTGTAATTCTTCCAACACTTTTGATAACTCCTCGTCCTAATACTACTAATCCCCCTGATAGACTTAAGCCTGTTATTAAAAGCAGTAGATTTATTTGTATATCTCCTATCCCAACAACAATACCTACCGCATTTGAGCAATCATTTCCTGCTCTTGAAAAAGCTGTTATGCAAATAACTACCAGAACAATATATGAGAACAATTTTTCTGTTTTTTCATAAGCCTGAAAACCGTTAAGGCGTTTTACTTTATAATAATGCATAAGCTTATAGACAAAATATGAGATAATAAAACCTATAATCGGAGATAATATCCACCAGAGGCTTAACTCAACAATCTTCAACCATTCGATACTTACAATAGGAGTTATACCAAGACCTATGATAGCTCCAATTGTTGCATGAGTGGTTGATATTGGTAATCCCAATGCAGATGATAATATCAACCAAATAGCTGTAGAAATTAATATTGTTATCACGATTGCATTATCAATGCTTAATAATATATCATCACCAACAGTTTTACTCACTGCTTCTCCCAATATAAAAGCTCCTGCAATAGCAAATATAGAAGCTAAGATCAGGATTTGTTTCATATTTAGAATTCTTGAACCATAGAGTCCAGCAAAAGTTTCATCATTTCCACCTATTCCAAACGCGATGATAATAGCGATAACTAAAAAAATCATCAAAATAATTGAAAAAGCCATTTCAATTTCCTCCAATTATTTGCTTGGATATTTCACTATCAAACTTCTAAGAAAATCGCTAATCTCTTCAGCCCTCACAATCATATCAAACATTTTTATACAGATTTTTGAAGTTAAATATACTCTAAGAGATTTTTCTTGTGGTTTTTGATAAATCACATCTAGGACTTTATATTTCGCTTTGCGTGCACTTCGTTTTAGGGTTTCAATATGAAAACTTTTCTGATAAGCAGTTTTAAAATCTGTTTCCATAAGGTTTACCATATCTACTAAAGTGTCAATTGTTTCTTGATATATATCGTTAAGCGTTTTTACTTCTTTTTTAATATCATCAAAGAGTTCAAAAGGATATACTTTCAATCCCATTGCTAGCTCTTCTGAGCTATCTGAAACAATATCCAAATATTTAATTAATCTATAACGATCTTCAACTAGAAATGGGAGAGCTCGCTGATCTTTATAAAGTAAATTAATATATGTTTCTTTGGCACGGTCAGCGTTATGTTCACATTCCATGACTTTATCTAATTTTTTCTTGTTTAACTTTCCATCAACAAGATCATTAATACATTCATGGAGCAATAGTGAACCATTTAAAACCTCTCCATTAAATTCGGATGCTGATTTCAATAACTGACTTCTTTTATCACTTTTTAATTTTAATTTCATTCGTTTCACATCAAATATAGCTTAATAATTATACTAATAGGATTTAATAGTCACACATATCATTTATTTCTTAAAAAAAATTTCTATTTTTAATTTAGTAATAAAGACATTCATATTAAAAAAAATATTAAAATTTACTATAATTATAACAATTTAAATATATTATTACTTCTCTTGCCTTTTCTTGAAATAAAGTTTAAGGATATAATTTTTGATCAAAAAGTGCAGACATATTGTGTAAATTCTAATTTTAAGTGCCCTAGCTATGGTCATTCTTGGGCTTGCCCCCCGGAAGCCCCGTATTTAGAACAAGAAGTCTCAAAGTATATGAAATTTTATCTTATATTTGTTAAATTCAATTTAGCTAACTTAATTGAAAAAGAAAAACTAGAAAACCCCAAAAAAAGTGAAGAAAACATAAGAAATACTTTTTTTATGAAAAATAATCTGCGAGACGATTTAGAACAAGAAATAAAATTATTCATTAAGGAATTTCAAAACTCTTATGGTGAAAAACTTATATTATGGGATGGATTTTGTAAATTATGCTTTAATAAAAAAGATAATGGGTGTACTTATGATTCAGGTGATCATTGTCGATATCCAGACAAAATGAGATATTCTATGGAGGCTGTTGGAGTAGATGTAACTCAAACTGTAAATAATTTAAATTTCAATTTAGAATGGCCTCCTAATGACTATGTATATCGTTTTGGTTTAGTATGTTTTAAATGATTGAAAACTAAGAAAAAGATGATTTTAAAAATTAATATCCTCTAATACTATAGTTTCCTTTCGATCTGGCCCAATTGAAACCATTGCAATATCAGTTTTAAGGATATCTTTAATTTCTTGAAGATATATTTTCATTGTGTCAGGAAGGGAATCATATCCTTTCTCAGCAATATCCAACCATTGTTCTCTTGTCTTCTCTTCCCAACCTTCAAATGTTTTATAAATTGGTTTACAATTTTCAATAATTTCTGATTGTATTGGCCAACTTTCAAGTATTTTACCATTTAATTCATAGTCAGTACAGATTTTAATTGGGTTAATACCCTGTAATGCATCTAAAAGAGTGATGACAATTTTATCAACACCATTTATCATGATTCCATATTTAATATTGAAAAGATCTAACCATCCAACTCTTCTAGGCCTTCCTGTGACTGTGCCATATTCATGACCTTGTTCTCTAATTTTTTCAGCCGTTTTATCAAATAATTCTGTCGGAAATTTACCCTCACCAACACGAGAGGTATATGCCTTTACTATTCCAATTATTTTATCTATCTTTTTTGGTGGAATTCCAGTACCCGCAGAGATACCTAACGCGTTTGCATTAGAAGATGTACCAAATGGGTAAAACCCATGATCTAATCCGAGGAGGCTGCCTTGAGCTGCCTCAAAAAGAATCTTTTTTCCAGAATCGATGGCATTATTCATATAATAAGCCGTATCGATTACATATGGTCTTAACTGTTCACCATAAGATTTATATTCCTCATAAATTGCATCAAAATCAATATCTAAACTTGGATCGTAAACATTTATGAGTTCTTTTTTAATTTTACATAATTTCTCTAATTTTGATTTTAAAATCTCAGGATTTATTAAATCAAAGATTCTTAAACCCCACCGAGCTGCTTTATCAGAATAGGTAGGACCTATTCCTCTTTTAGTTGTACCCGCTGCATAATTCTCTTTTGTTTTTTCTTCTAATCCATCTAAAATACGATGAAAAGGAAAGATTACATGTGCTGTAGAACTCAGCTTTAAATTAATTTTTTTATTTAAATTCTTTAAACTCTCAATTTCTTCCAGTAAAACTTTTGGATCCACTACACAACCATTTGCAATTACTCCTTCTTTTTCTAAAGGAGCACCAGAGGGCATTAATTTAAATTTATACTTAATTCCGTTTGCAACAATAGTATGACCTGCATTATTCCCTCCATTGTATCTAACAACAATATCAGCCTTTTGTGCTAAAAAATCGACATATTTTCCCTTTCCTTCATCCCCCCATGAAAGACCAATAACAGCAATAGTTTTACTCATAAGTTATATTCATTTTGATTTTTTTGTATAATTTAAATCTTATTCAAGTCCAAAATAAGGTATTATATCAACTTTAAAAAATTTTTGGTTGATGAGAACGGAAATATAGCAGATAAGTAATGATTTTTATATTCGAATTTTCTTGTAAGTCATAATCTTATTTTATAAAATTATACCTAAGAAAAACACCTCCTTCTAGAGAACCTTGCCTACTTTGAAGAAAACTGTTCTATTCGATCTTGCTCATAATGAAATGCTAAATATTGATGAGGAAGATTTTTCTGAATTCTTGGATCTCCTCAAAAAGCTTGACCTTAAAGTTAAAAAAAATGAGGGGGGCCACATAACAAAGGAAATATTGCTAGATATTGATCTCTTAATTCTAGGCAATCCTATTGATGATTTCTTTTCAAGTTTAGAAATCAAACATGTTGTTGATCATGTTAGAAATGGTGGTGGATTATTATTACTAAGTGAATATGGGGCAGATTACCTTCAAAAAACTAATCTAAATGATATTTCTGGTAAATTTGGGATCTTCTTTGAGAAAAATATAATTAAAGAGATGAACAGCAATAATCATAATTGCACAAGCATCCTACATATACAAGATTTCGAAAAACACCCAATTACAAAAAATTTAAGAGAAATTATTATCGGTGGTACATGTTCCTTGTTTTTGAGTAAGGAGGCAAAGCCATTATTACAATCAAATGAAACGTCGGTCTGGTCAGAAATTTATAACAATACATCTGAAGAATGGACAAAAGATCAAGAAAAACAACAAATAGTTGCCGCTTATACGGAATTTGGTCAAGGAAAAGTTGTAGCTATAGGAGATATTGATATTTTTACTTCAAATTCACGAATGGGTATAAATACATTTGATAATAGAAAATTCCTGCAGAATATTATTAACTGGTTAATAGAACCAGTTAGAGAATCCAAAGTATTATCATTCATTCTTCACCAGATTGGTGATCTACAATATGAGATCAGAGAAACAAATAAAATACTCAATAACATAATTGAAACAATGACTATCTTAGAAAAAAGGATTAGTTATTTAGAGAAAAGTTCAAAATTTCATGGAAAAGCATTAGAGCCTGAAGAAAATTTAGAAATTTAATATCTGCTTGTGAAAAATGAATAATTCTATTATATAGACTTATTTGTCAAATTAAGATTTATCCCATAAAAAAATAAACATAATATTTAATATCAAATTTATTTAGACATGATTGATCATTCTCATGATCAGATTATTTCTGCTTTTGAAGAGTGCGCTAATAATTATAAGCGAAAAAACCAATACTTTGATATTTTATATGATTCACAATCGCTCACATACATTGAAAAAAATCCTTCTACAGAAACTATTTCAGTAAATGTAAAAACTTCTGGGATAGTAGCCAGAACGTTTGATGGAACTTGGAAAGAAGTAGCTTTTGAAAATATTTCCAATATAAAAAATGCTGTTGAAAAGATACCCAAAGTAATTAATAAAGGTGAAGAAATTGCGGAATTTGAGGGATGGACCCTGAATAAAGAAATTAAACCGAAAATTGACCCAAGAGACATGCCCATTGAAGAAAAACTAAAGAAAATTAGGGATATTTATAACTTTATTCAAAATTATGATAAGAGAATTGTAATGTGTCAATTGAAATACCAAGAATCTGAAATAACTCGTATTTTTGTGAATAATGAAGGAAGTCAATTAAGACAAGTTATTCCACGTTTAAGATTTTTTATTTTCCCTATTGGTAAAGAAGGTAATACAGTTGATTTTGATCATTTTTTAATCGAAAGTCAAGGGGATTTTGAAATATTTGATGACTTAAATGACACTAAACTGGAACAAATTACGAATAATTCTCTAGATATGTTAAATGCTAAAAATCCTCCATCCGGAAAATTTCCAATAATTGTGGACCCAGGAATGGCAGGAATTATTGCGCATGAAAGTTTCGGTCACGGTTTAGAAGCCGATCAGGTATTAAGAGGAAGAAGTTATCTCAAGAGCAAATTGAACAAACAAGTTGCTTCAGATTTATGTGTAATATGTGATGCTCCTAATATGAGAAATCAGATAGGATCTTATTTTTTTGATGATGAGGGAATTAAAGCAGGAAAAAATATTTTAGTAGAAAATGGTATTCTAAAAAATTTCATTTATGACAGAAGAAGTGCCTCGGTATTAGATCAATCTCCACAAGGAAACGGAAGAAGACAAAGTTATGCTCATGTAATTCATCCAAGAATGTCAAATACTTATTTTGAGCCAGGAAATTATGATCTAGAAGAAATGATATCAGAAATTAAAGAAGGGGTAATATGCATCCATTCTTATTTTGGTATGGAGGATCCTATCGCTGGAGGGATGCAATGTGCTTCTAAGAAAGGTTATTTAATAAAAAATGGTGAAAGAGTAGAATTATTAAAAAGCATTGCTTTATCGGGTTATGTTTTAGATGTACTACAAAATATTAATGCAATAAGTAAAGACCCTACAAATTTACATGGTGGTGTATGTGGAAAGGGTCATTATGACAAAGTACCTGTTAGTGATGGAGGCAGTTATCTTAGGATCAATGAGGTTTTAATTAGTCCAGGGTGAGTGTAAAAATGTATAATGAGAGAATAGATGTAATAGAAAAAGAAATAAAAAAGAAGGATATTTCTGATTATGAGATTTTTGTTATCGATGGAAAATCATATGAATCAATATTTTTAAAGGATAAAGTTGATAATGAAAGAGATATTAATGATTTCAAATATTTCTTGCGAATACTCGTTCACAAAGAGGATAAAACAGGAATTGGATTGGTAAAAGGGAATTCGGTAAATCCGAAAGATATTGAGAGAAATATAAATACATGCATTTCCATAGCAAAAAGTAGTATTAGCTCAAAATTTTATTTTCCTAATCAAACTTCTTTTCATGATGTAGTTATTTCAGAAAAAGAAGTAATTCAGGACCCCCTGAACACTAAAAATAGGCTAGCTGAAGAATTAATTTCCGAGATAAAACAGCATAAAGAGGTTCAACCTACTTTTGGTCGTTTTCGTGTCCATATCGATAAGCTTTCTTTAAGAAATAGTAATAGTTTAGATTTGAGTAATGAAAAAACGTATTTTTTTGTAGAATTCTCTTTGAAAGCTCAAAAAGACGGAAAATTATCAGAATACTGGCCTTATTTATTTATTAAGGATAAAGATCAATTAAATTTTCCAGAAAGGGTAAAACATTGGGCAAAACTAGCTCAAGATTCATTAATCGCGAAAGTACCTAAACCGAAGGAAAAAGCAACAGTTATTTTTTCTCCGCCAGTATTAAATAAAGCACTCAACCCTGTAATAGAAAATCATGCTTCAGGAAGA
>JAEOTV010000183.1 GCA_016839635.1 Promethearchaeota archaeon
TCCGAATAACTTGCGGATCCCAATCATTATTGGTATGGTTCCAACATAGTATCGAAATCGTATTGTCATTTTTATTTGCCACTACAATGTCATTTTCTCCATCATTATTCGCATCACCTATAAATACACTAGTAGGATTATTTCCAACAGTCCGAATAACTTGTGAATCCCAATCACCTTCGGGTTGGTTCCAGCAGAAAATTGAGACTGTGTCATCATAAGCATTTGCTGTTACTAAGTCATTCTGTCCATCATTATTTGCATCTCCTATGAATATATCAAGAGGACGATCTCCACAAGATCGAGTAAATCTCATATCCCAATCTTCAGCTGCTTGGTTCCAATAAATTATCGAGATTGTATTCTCATTAGAATTTGTAACTACTATATCATTTTGACCATTGTTGTTGGCATCCCCTATGAAGATGCTAATTGGACTACCACCCGCTGCTAAATTGATTTTGGCATCCCAATCGCCAGCTGTTTGATTCCAGCAGAGTATTGAGACTGAATGTGAACCATCGTTAGCTGTTGCAATATCATTTTGTCCGTCGTTGTTTGCATCTCCGATGAATACATCGTAAGGTAGGTCTCCAACCGTTCGGGTATATGTATCCCAGCTGTTACTTGAGTGATTCCAGCAGAGTATTGAAACTGTGTCATCCATTATACACGACGCCACTATATCATTTTGTCCGTCGTTGTTTGCATCTCCGATGAAAATACCATTCGGAGAATCTCCAACCGCTTGAGTAATCTGCATGTCCCAATCACTACTAGTGTGATTCCAGCAGAGAATTGAAACTGTGTTATCATAACTATTTGCCGTCACTATATCATTTTGCCCATCGTTGTTTGCATCTCCAATAAATACATTATAAGGATATTGACCGACTGTTCGAGTGATTTCTGCATCCCAATCATCAGATGTTTTATTCCATAAGAATATTGAGACTGTGTGGTCTCCGTAGTTTGCTGTTGCTATATCATTTTGACCATCATTGTTAGCATCTCCTATGAATATTTTTCTAGTAAAATCCCCCGCCGCACGTGTATAAGCATCCCAATCGCCAGCTGTTTGGTTCCAGCATAGTACCGAGATTGTATCAGCCCAATTATTTGCTGTAGCTATATCGTTTAGTCCATCATTATTTGCGTCTCCTATGAATACACCCATGGGATAATTACCAACTGCTCGAGTAATTCTATTATCCCAATCTCCTGCTGATGTTTTTAAATTTTCTTTCTCTAAATCAATATTACTAACAGGGATTAATCCTACAAAAATTCCGTTTAAAATTACAAATATTATTATAATTGTTTTTGTTTTGATTTTCATAATTCTAATAATCTTATTTAACTTGATTTTGACTTATTGTAATCTAAATTTGTTTATTTTGTCTTTATTTTTATTTAATGTGAAAATTAAATTTAAATTTTTCTACAAATTATTACGTCAATATTAATTAAAACCATTTTCTTATCTTCCTTGACAATCAAGTTTTTAATTTGATTTATTAAAAAGCTCCATTTTACTTGTCAAGAATCATCTTGAGTTATCATTATTGTAAATTTATATTCTCTAATTTTTGTCTTATAATAGGATAGGATACTTATAAATAAAAATTATTTCAATTCCCTGAGTGCTAAATTTTTCTGATGTGTATTTATTCATAATCTACAACTCTCATATGCTTTATATTGTTGAAATTATATTCTATGAGTGTAATGTATGAAACCAGCGAAACAATAAAAAAGGCAAGAAGAGAGCTTGTTCAGCAAACGCTTGATAAAATTACTAAGACTAAAGATTTTACTGAGCTTAAAAGTACAACCTATGTAGTACTTGCTCATTTATGGCTTCACAAAATCGCAGAACAAGAGAATCTCTTCAAACTTGATGAATGGTCGAGTCCAGAATGTAAAGATGATTTAATCGAGAAGATTAAATCATTTTTAATTAAACATATAAAATAGAGATAGAAAAGATTACAAATTAGTAAATCTTTAAAAATTCCAGTAATTACTAAAATCTATAAAATTTCTAGATATTTCTTCACCAAATTTCCTAATTATCCAATGCCAGATTCTACTAATAACTCAAATGATGAAAATAGAAAAGAATATATTCCTATTATTGAGGAACTCATTAAAAAGAAACGCGAATTTTCTGACCACCTTAAAGAAATTTTAGGGAGTGTTCGAAAAAGTGAGGATTCAGAGTATAAACTAAGTACTTATTTGAATCTTCTTGATATTATTCCCAGAGGATTACGAATTGATTGGATTATTATTGGAGATCACATAGTTCGAAATCTACATAGATTAGAGTTTTCTCATCAAAAATTATTATTAGATGATATAATTACAAATGTTGCTATTTTCTCAAATAAGCAACTCGCAATTTTATACAATTCATTAACAAAATCAATGAGAAAAGTAGAATTGAAGGCGAAAGATGAAGGAATTAGTACCAACCAACTCAAAGAGCTTAAGAGTTATCGCCATCGTATATATCAGGAGATAATTAACAAATCTAGAATAATTGAAAATACTATTGAGGATATTAAAATAAAATATTTTGAAGAAACGGGTGCTGCAATCCAACAACTAGTAAATAAGAATCAATTCTTAAAGGATTTTAAACTAATCACTAACAATCCTGATAAGTTTACAAGAGAGCAATTAGAAGAATATTTTGGCTTCATTAGAAATGGAATCTTAAAATATATTATTAAGCTATTTTCAAATTCAGAAATAAAATTCTTATACTCTTCAATTGAGGAGATTTCGAGAAATATAAGAATCAAAAACAAGAAAAATTTATTAAAATTTATTGCAACCAGAGGAGATCCTTTTTATGAAATAAAAGTTCAAGAAGCAAGAACTAAAGAAATCAAGAAATGCAATATTTGTAAAAAAAACAACACAGAAGTAGAATACCATCCCCTTTGTAAAATTTGTTATTATGAGAAAATTAAAGATTTTCCTGATAAGTATTACCCAAAAGAAGTAGCATTCAAGAATTTTAGCACTTCATTTTTGAACGCATATCAAAATTATGATAAAAATTTAGGATATCTAATAGTCAAAATTGACTTGCCTTTTGATTCTCCTTATACAGTTATGGATTTAGAAGCTACAGGTGATATTACAAAGGATAGGAGTCAATTCATAACCACAATGGGGGTGCTATATGGAAATATGGTACAGGTTTATCAATTGATTGATTTTTCGAAAAACAAAAAATTTAAGAAATTTTACCAAAAGGTTGTCAATGGTTTTAAAAGGCCAGCAGTTGCATATAATTTTGAAGGTTCAGAGCGGATATGGTTGAAAATTTATACAGGTGGATGGATTGATATTCAAAAGTATGAAATAAGATTCTCTGAAGAATTAGGAGAATATCGACATTCTTTAAAGCTAGAAGATATCTCTTTTGAATGGGATGATATAAGTGGAAATGATTGTGTTGAACAATGTGAATTATATCAAACTGATGGAGATTTTATACATTTACTTTTAATTGCATATCATAATTTTATTGATCTCTTACGGGAATATTTAGTTGGCCTCACAGATTTAAAGGTTTATGACTATCTAGATGGAAAGATATGGAACCCGCTAAATAATGAATTAGTCAATAGATTTACATGTTCAGTATGTTTTAATGATTTCAATACTAAAGAACAACTTGAAAATCACGTAAAATTTCATAAAAAGAAACAAATTAGGAAAAGAAATGCTACTAGGAAGCGAAAGAAATGAATTTAGGATAATTTGAATCTGCTAACATCGAAAATAATATTTATATAGTTAGAAAATCAAAATAGATTATTGACAAAAATGAATAATATTACCACATAATAATTACATTAAAAAATGAAATTAAACGTGCATAACCTCTTTTTAAAGGATGCATTAGATGAGATCATGGTCAAACTTGATGAATGCAAAGAATTAGGAGATAACATATTAGAAATAATCCATGGGTATAAATACGGAACCAGAATAAAAGAATATATTCGTTCAGATGGATTTTTAACAGATCTTACTCGAAATGGTCATGCAATTGTTAGCAAAGACTTTTCTGATAAAGGAGTGTCAGTTTTTCAATTAATACCTTCAATAAAATCATCAGAAAAAAATCAAATGCTTGCGTCTAAATCATCTGGGAAAACAATTGAACATAAATTGACGCCAGTATTTTGTTTAAAATGTCAAGAATCAATGGATCTTTTGAAAGAGTTTAGTTGGTATAAATGCCCTAAATGTGGTAAACTTATAAAAAGATAATTGAAAAAAAATAAGGTGGTAAGAGATATGGGAAAGAGTAAAATGACTCAAAAGGCTGCAAGAAGGATTCAATCAAGTCAGGATAAGAAAGGATCAAAGGGTGATCAAGGTTTTAAATCACGTGCTATGAGTACTGCGGATAAGAGAGCTAAAAAATAAGTAAAATAAGTATATGAAATAATAAATTTTAAGGCGATACAAAATGAACCCCCCGTATTAGGGCAAATTAATTATAGTATATTCTATTTAATCGTAGTGGTTTAGATAAGTATGGTTGATTTCTATTTTAGAGAAAATGGTATTCAATACCCAGCAGAGGAATACATAAAGGCAAATTTAGTGGAATTTATAAACGTTATACCAGTTGCAAAGAATTATTTAAATGATAAGTTAAAAGAAGAATCTCAGCCTACAGAAATTAATTTTGTTAAGTATCCACATTTAGGTGATGAATTATTTAACGATTTTAGAATTGCTTCTGAAGGACTTGATTCACCTAAAGAACAATATAACCAATCAGGCGGAGTTGCTATATACATAAAGGATGAAAAAGATCAAAATCTAATACTTAAGAATGGTTATAGGGATTTACGCATAGGGTATATATCTATGATAGAACACTATAGTGTTATTCAAAATATTTTTGGTACCTTACATGAACTAACCCATTTTAGAGATCCATACAGTTCTTCTATAAATTATGCAATTAAAATCTATGAAAAAAAATATCAACAAAATACTGAATTATTCATCCAACACAGAACACGACATATTTTAAATGAATTTTACGCTAATTACAGAACTTACAAATTTTCAAAATCTATTTTAGTTTTACTGAATTTAAAAGAATTTGATATTAGAGATATCTTAGAAACTACAATATTTAATTTAAAAAGCGCATCTGAGAGCTTAAATGAACAATTAAATCAAATAAAAAACTTAGAAGAAAGTTATTTTAGGTTTGATCAATACCTAAAAATTTGTTTTCAATTTTTTGAATCTATCTTTAGAACTTATGGAAAATGGCATGGATTAAGGCGAGATTTTAAAGAGATTGATAAGATTTTCATTAAATTGTTCGATTTTCTAAAAAAAATGTTGGGTGAAGCTTCTTTAGAGTTTATAATCGAATACTTAAACTTAATTGAATCATTACTTAATCCAGAATTTAAAAAAGAAGGAAATATAGAAGAGATGTATAAGAAATTTAATCATTTAGGTTCTAGATATCCAAATGTATTAAATTTATTAAAATAATTTAGTCTTAGAAATAATCAATTGGCTTTTTTATTTAGAAATATTTTCCAAATATTCAATTTCCTTTAAAATAGAGTTCATTTCAAGCTCAAAAACAGGTACAGGAATATTTTCATATTTATATGAAATTTCAATTAGCTCCATTAGCTTATCCTCAAGCTCCAAGATTCTTAGTCTAATAGTGTTGATTTTTTGCTTCTCTTCCATGTTTATTAACCTCTTGAATTAAAAAAATTAAAAAAATTTAATTGATATTAGGAAATTTAATTTCTACCGGTTCATGCTTACCTTTACTTGTAATAAATGCCTGTCCATCTGGAAGCTTTCTCAATCGCTCTAAATCTTCCTTATTATTGAAGTATTCCTTTATGTAGTTGATTCCACTTCCCTGTGTCTGAAAGAAAATTTTCGTATTACACAAATCAATGATTTCCTTTTTAACATCAGCAACGCTCTGAGTTGCAAATATAACTCCATAATCTCTCTTTCTGCCCCGGTGTACTACTTCATCCAAGAATTTAATGATGCGTTTTTGATATTCTGAATCTGCCTGAGATTTCGATTTGGGTAATAGCCTCTGTATCTCATCTAAGAAGAACATTACGTTAATCATGTCTTTACCCTTTAAAGCTGTTTGTGCAGCATTGCTAACAGATAGAGCCCTACAATCCTCTGATGAGCATCACGCAAATGATAGGTATTAATTACACTAACCTTTCCAGACATTAAAATCGACTCGAAATCAATTGGCTTTACTCCTGGTACGTCAAAGATTCTTAGAGATATTGAATTCATTGCCCTTTGTATTGCCTTTTTTGTGCCGTCTGTTGCTCCGTATTTATCCTTTTCAATAAATTTAAAAATAAGTTTTGTTAATTCGGGCAGTGTAAATTCTTTTTCCTTATGCTCTTCGAGTATATCGTAAATAATGGTTTGAAGAGTATCATGTGATATTGGAGTTAATTCATGTAGGAAATATGGTAAGTCTACTGGATCAATTGCCTTCAATGTTAGACAGTAGCCACTATTTGTATCAATATTAACTAAGCGTAATTTTCCCAACTCAAGTTCCTTAATCCCGTGTTTTTTCATAGTTGCAGCTGCTTTCTTATTGGAAGGAATATTTCTCAAATTTCCGTATTCCCCTTCATTATCCAGTATGATTTGTGCTGGTGAATCCTTTACTTGAGCAATTTGTAGCGCCATTGATTTTAAAGCAGTTGTTTTTCCAGTACCTTGTTGACCACTCATAAATACACTCTGATATAATGTCTTAATTTCGATTGGATATGGGATTCCCGTATTTAATCCTTGAATATCACCGATTGACAACCCATTTTGCGGTATTTTCTTAAATTCACAGAACTCATCGTTTCTTGGTATTTTTATTTTCCCACCAATAACAGTTTGCGGTAAAAGATCTTGGTATCCTTCTGGGGAGAATTGACCAACTGGAATTAGGATAACTTTATAATTCTCTTCTTTATGGCTTGAAGTCTCTCCTGGAAAGCAATCTTCAGAACATTCAATTTTTTTCACAATACACATGATTCTTACACCGTCGTCTTCTTTCTCTACGATAACGCAGTAGCCAACTTTTACTTGGTGTGCCTTATTAGGAAATAGAAAGCCTTCCATTTTGTTGTCCTGTCTCATAATAAGTTGGAGCGGTTTTCCTTTAATTGTATTTATCCAGCCAAGTCTATCTTCATCATAAAAATCACTTGATACTTGAGCACCATTTGGAATATTTGGTGGTGCAGTAACGCTAGTACTAGGATCACTATTATTTGAGTTCCCTTCCACTATTTCTACATGATCATCAGATTCGACATTATTTTCTGAAGAAAATTGAAAGCTGATACCATCAAAGCCCTCGAAAGCAGTAACCATCGCAAACTTCTTAGCAGCTTTCCTTAAGTCATCAATAAAATCATATGATATAATTTTGTTAGGAAAATACACCAACTGAACGGCTTTACATTGTTGATGTCTAACCTTCTCGAAAATTATTGCGTAAAGGCATACTTGCATGAATGCCCGGTGATGTTGAGATGCTGGATTTATTGGATCGTCGTCATTTTCTCGTTCATAAGATTTGAAATCTCTCACAATGAAACTGTTTTGATCGATTTCTATTAAGCAGTCAACTTGAGCAGGGATATTAAGGCCTCCAATTTTTCCTATAGCTTCAACTTCAAACGAAGTTTCACCGCCAAATAGCTCAATTTCAATTTCTTTAGGTATTATGATATTATAGTTTTCTTTTGCTAGGGTCTTTCCTACTTGTCTTATCTCTTTATGTATGACATTTAAAAGCACCTTGACATCCTCGTAATAGAGTTCATAATCAGAATTCATTTTAATAGCTGCAAGTACATCAGATTTTGTTTTGGTAAGCCTTTCACTAAATATTCGATAATTCAGTTTATTGCTTCTATCTGCTGTTTTAAAAATCTTTTTAATGTATTTGGAATAAGCTTCATGAATAACTCTTCCACGTTTTCCGCCGTAAAATGGCTTTATCCCTCCATACGCTTTATCTAACAACTTACTAACAGATTTTTTTTCTTTTTCCACCTTTTTTTCTCACCTCCTTTCTGTAATTTAAAATAAATCTAACTCTCCCTTCTTGTCTTGAATTTTGCTTAGAACATCAAGAGTTGATATTTCTACTTCAGAATCATCTTCTTTCTTTAACTCTCTACGATTAACCTTTAATCCTTCCCTTTCACCAAATTGAGATAAATATTTTAAAACCATATCAATTTCTTTAGATATTTCTATTTTATTTAGCTCTCGTCTTAGAAGCATTTCTTTCGCCCTAAGTTGTTGTTCAACAAAAAGAAGAGTTTTAAAATAGTCAAGACTTTGCTCTTGACAGAATTTTTTAATTATATTCATCAATTTTAGTTCAAACATTTCCTCAAATTTAAATAAAAATTGTTTAGTATCACTAAATAAAACAAAAGATATATGTCCTTTTTATTAGTATATGTCCCTATATTTTAAAATAAGTATTAATAATAGTACATGTCCTAATATCATAAACTTTTTAATATTAATTGAAGATATTATAATTATGAGCTTAAGAAATATTATTCCCGATAAAATTCATCCAAATATATGGAAGAATAGAATGGGTGATATTGATGATATTATTCTTTATGCGCTTAACTCGTATAGTCCAATGTCGCGAGCCGAATTTATTAGTGATGAAAAAATTCAAAGAATGAATAAAAATACATTTCATAATCATGCAAAAGAACTAAAAAAGCAAGGCTATATTGAATCTTATAGAGAAGGTAAGAACTCCTTTTATACAATATTACCATTAGGAGAAAATGAGCTTTCAAGAAGATTGATTAAATACAATTTAGATTTTGATACATTAGTAGAGCTGGAGAATAAAAAGAATAAGAATTTAGTCAATAAATTTTCAAAATTTTTTAGAGATAATGAGATTGAGGATCCTGAGATTCAAATTGAATATTTAAAACTAGCTTCTGTTATTACTCATGATAAATTAAGTGAAATCTATTCAAAAGAGGAGTTTAACAAATTAATTCTATATTTAACATTTAACCATCCAAAGTTTTATCCAACTTATACTATAAATAAAGAAGATTTTATAAAGGAATACAATCAAATATCAGAAGGGAAGTTAAGCACAAATTTTATTAATACTTTTATTGAGCTAGTAGTCGATAAAAAGAAATACGGAATCACTTTTCATAAATTGGAATTAGAAGCAGAAGGGATACCTCTCTACTTTGCTGAAAATAGCGAATACGGAGAAATATTTAAATTAATTGTTGATAATAGATTAAAAGACCTCATTTTTCTCAACAATCTTGGAATTATAGAATTAAATTATCTAGAATTGCAGGATACTTATGACGGAATCGTAAAATGCCTTATTGAAGATTTTTCGTTGTTTCACCCAAAACTTGCTAAATCAATGTATCATTTAATCGATAATTATAGAGATTCAATTAAACAACAAATAATTAAACGGGTTCCAGATGAATTAATAGAATATACAACATTTAGTCTTTTACCTGAAAGAAAAGTAACTTCAAAAGTAGTTCAAGTATCTAAGAAAAAAAATATTGATAAATTGAACAAACTTAAATTTTTAATAGAAATAAACAGAATTCATGAAGTTAAAGCTCTTTTGAAAGAAATTGCATCTCATGGCTATGAGGATAATATGTTTGTTAAATTAACAGAATTAATTGCAGATTTAGTAGGAGAAAAAAAATTTGAAATTGCAGATATATTATATAAAGAAATCTCAATAATTCCTGGGGTATTAGGCTATGATATTGCTAAAATGGTTGAAGGTTTCTATATTGCTCATATTGAGCAAGAATTAAGTAAGGAAAATTATAGAATCGTTTTAAAGTTAATTGAGAATTATGAGAAATTTTATGAGGGAGAGTCTGAACTCCCATTTATTGAAATGAAAATTTCTGCACTAATTGATCTTGGAAGATATGACGAAGCCTTAGAAATTATGGATGATCTTTATGAAAATTGGGATAGGTATGGAGTAATTATTGATTCAGAATTATTTCCAGACATAGATTGGTCAGTACCTCATCCTAAAGAAGTAACTAAAGTAAATTTAAAAAAATCATTTGATTATTTTTTCTTTATTTTAAAATCGCAGATATTCATGAAAATGGGAAATTACAACGAATCTTTAGATATCATAACAAAAATATTTGAATTAAATATCAAAACTCCAAAATTATACAGTCTAAAAGCCATGAATGAAATCAATTTAGGAATATATGAAGAAGCCGTAAAAACAGTTGAAGAGGGACTTGAAATTGAACCGGATAATCTTAAATTAAATCAAATAAAAGCTAATGCATTATTTAAGCTTCGTCGATATGATGATGCTTTAGATTCTATTAATTTCACTCTTGAGTTAGATCCTCATTTTAAAGATGATGATTCGCCAAAAAATCTAGTTTTAAAAGCTTGGATCTTGTTTTATAAAGGTGATTTAAATGATGCATTAAAACTAGTAAATGATTCATATAATAAATTTCCAAATCTCCCTGAGTTATTAGAAATAGGAAGCTTAATTTATGATCTAAAGGGAAAATATGAGGAAGCTTTAGATTTGATTGAATTAACTGAAGAAGAAGGAGGAATAATAATTCCTTATAATAAAGCTCAGTTATTAAAAAATATTAAGAAATATCCTGAAGCTTTAGATACAATCGATTCTGCTATTAAAGATTCACCTAATAATCCTTCAAATTTCAAAATGAAAGCATTGATTTTAGCAGAAATGGAACGATATGATGATGCTTTGGAACAGATTGAAAAATCTATTAAATTATCATTTGAGGATGATCAAGGTCTTAAATCCGTTAAAGAACAAATTCTACAGAGAAAAGCATTATATATAGCAGATAAAGGAAAGAAAGATGAAGCAATTGAAATTATTAAAGAAGCTATAGATCTTAATCCCAAATGGGCATCTAGAAGTTATCATGTCTATGGAGAGATTCTTATGTTATTTAATGATTATTCAAATGCAATAGAGCAATTTGAGGTCGCTAAGACTCTTCCCTTTACACCAATTGAAACATATGTTGAATTGGGTAGATGTTATCTTGAACTTGATGATGAAGAAGAAGCTTTAAAAAATCTAGAAAAGGGGAAGTATGAAGCACAACATAGAGTTAAGAAGATTGTCACTACTGAAGAGGGAAAGAAAATTGAGGAAGATGTCCCTCAGGATGAATTAATTGAAGAAGCAGAAAATTACATTGATGGAATCAAAGGTTCAATATTTTATGTGTTTATTATAGAACTTATTTCAAAAAACGGCATAAAAAGTTATTATACAGGATATTCAAGTAATCTCTATAGAAGATGGGCTATGCTGAGAAAAAAACCTCCAGAAAAACATACTCGACATATAGAACTAAAGTATTTTGAATCTTATAAAAATAGGACTGAAGCTGTAAGAAGATCTAGAGAAATTGATGAGTTGTCTACACAAGAAAAAGAGGAACTAATTAAATCCATAACTATTGATGTAAATAGTTAATAGTCTTGAATTATGAGTTAAAATTAATTTATCTGGAAATTATTTAGTTTTCCTTGGAATTCAGCGAGTAAATCGTATAATTCAACGGCTCTTCTTTCAATATCGCCATTATCAGAAACAATGCCCTTAATTTTTTTCATATAATTTTGTAAATCTTGTCTGGAAAACGGTAATAATTCATTTTTTATTAAGTAATTTAAAAATAAATTAATGTTTTCAAGTTCTGGAATACCTTTATTGCTATTTTGAAGATATAACTCGTATAAATTTGAAAGAAATTCAGGGATGATATCTTTCCCAATTTTCAATGAATTTACAAGATTTTCTTTATTGTTAGAACTATATATCTGATATAAATTCCACATAGTTTCACCTACTTGCGCGGATAATATCTCTTGATATTTTTCTCTGTCAATCACCTCTTTAGTGGTCTTTTCTTGAAAAATATTTAGTAGATTTGAATCTGCTGCTGAATTTTCATTAACAACTTCCATGGTTATATCTGAGCTAACATTTTCTTTAGTTTCAAAATAATCTTGCAAAGCCTTCTGATATTGAGAACCAACGGCATAAGATGTTCTAATAGCCTCTGAGCCACCTGCTCTTTTAGGATGGTTTTCTACTAAATATCCATGTTTAACAAGAAGACCAAATAGTTCATCCCGTATTTCTTTGATTTGTACTTTATCTTGAACCGTTTTTGCTGCTTTGGGAGCAATATATTTTAAAAGTTCACTTTTTAATTTCCCTTTATAAAAATTTCCAACCTTATCAATTGAGCTTATTGTCTTAAGAAAATGAATAATCTCATCTACATAATTTGCATAAATCCCGAAATCTTTCTCGAATATAGTCTTTCTAGCCCTACTTAAGAGTTTTTTTTCGGAAATTATTAGCTTATAACCTTGTTTTTCCATATATTCTATGACTTGATCATGACTTAAATTTGGCATTTTAATAAGATTACCATAACTAATTTTTCCAGGAAAAGGTTGATAGATATCTGATCTTTTCACTATAATCTCATCATTTTGCATATTCATGAGATAATCAATTTGATAAGTATTATTTCGTTTAGTACTATAATATCCTGTGCCATGGAGTTCTTGCAGATTCATTTGATTTTTTAGGACAGCTAAATCTCGTTTATCGTTTGCCCTAAATGTAATAATATTTCGAAAATAATTAAAAACATGCGGATGAAGATATCGTATCTGATTTGCTGAAAAAATTATTCCAAATCCTCGTTGAAGTAAGGGATCAATGAATTTATCTATTTTCCCATAATTTGTAGGGCCATAATTCGCATCAATATAATAAGAATCGAAAAACAAATCAACATGAGGAATAATGATAATTTTTTTATGGTAGTCTTCTGAATTTTCAATGAGATGTATAAATTTAGAAAGAATTATAAAAGTTATAAATGTCTTCTTGTCTAAATCTTTCAGTATTGAAAGATCGATTATAACAGTTTTATCATTTCTAAGGAAATCTATAGGATTAATGTTATCTTCATATTCAAGAGCTGTATTCGAAAAGATTTGGGTTTGATCTGTGAAATCCTTAAATAACAATAATAGACTATTTGAATAAAAAGGTTTGTTTAGCTTTTGTTTTACCTGAAGATCCAATGTAATTGAGGATAAATTTAGCTCATCACTCTTCGAAATTGTCTCTTTTAGAATATCAACATTTCTTTTTTGCTCCTTAAAAGCCATCGCGAAAACATCGTAGAAAAGGTTTAAATATTCGATATTATTTTGGTCATACTTAATTCCTGAACTCTTTATATCAATACTAAATGAACTCCCTAATTTAAAGTGTAAAAAGTTATGTTGGTAAGAAGTATTGCCAAAGAGTTGAATCAATTTCGACCATTTTCCAGTATAATCAAAAATGACACATGGGATATTTAATTTGACTAGTTCTGACACAATTTTCATTGTTGCATGTTCTCTGTAAGATGGAATACCATTTGTTATTAACAACTGCTTTACTTGGTTAGATGTAAATCCTAAAGGAATTTCTTCTTCTAAAAATTCTGTGTTTATTGTCTCTCCAATTGTAATAAAATTTTCTAATTGGAGAGGAGTATTAAATTCTGCTGCGATTCTTGTATCGATTCCTTTTTTAAATTCATTTGCAATTTTTGCAAGCTCCATTAGACTTTTGCCTTGAAAATATACATAATTCAGATGAGAACCATTCAATCGAAAGAGATGATTCTTAAGGCATTCACTTAAAAATCCAGAAATTAATTGATGATTTTTTAATTCAACAAGCTTAAAACTTAAAAAGTTATCTTCAAATGTTCCTTTCAAGGTTTTTGCATTTCTAGATAATTTCTGTCTTAATTCAATGATGTCTTCTGATTTTAAGATATTTGTGAACAAATAACAGGAAGTAGATATTGTTAACATTGTTTTCCAAATTCCAGATCTCATATCCAACCATTTTTCAAACTCAATTTTGGGATATTTAACATATTTCACATTGGGTTTATCTAAAGGTCGATATAATATGCCTTCAAGGCTTTCTTTTGTTTTTTCATTAAAGGACTTAGAACATTCACTTGGAAACGGATCAGCCGATACTGGGGCAACTTGTAGGTTATATTTGAAGCTAATTTTATGATTTTCAATTCCTCTAATGAACTTATCAAAGTAAGTTAAAGTCGGTTGATTAGCAAATTTGAGATTGAAAATCTTAGAAGCAACTAACAATTGATTATCAATATAAGCATAAATAATATCTTTAAGTCTATTTACTCGGAAAAATTTCACATCAACAAAGGGATTTATCTGAGTTATTTTTATACTACGAGATAACCTCATTTTTGAAAAATAAGATAGAATTTCTCTCCACCAGATAAAAATGATAGAGATATCCAAAATTAAATTGATGAGTATAATTATTATTAGCGGCAAATTGAAAGAAATTAATATAAAAGAGAGATATATTACAAGAAAAGATATACAGCTCGTTTTAAGTAATGTATGTAGTAAAATTGTTTTTGATTCAAATTGATTTGATTCTTTCTTTACGGATTGAATTGATGGATTATAAAAAAATGTTCTAATAGCATTAATTAAATCATTTCCCTCTAATAAAGAGGCTTTTGTATGGTGGAAGTTCGCACTAAAATTAGATTTAAATTCATTAGAAAAATCTGTTATTGTTTCTAGAAGATTTTTTAATCTAAAGTTAGTTAAAATCCCGTTAGTACTACTATATACACTGAAGTAAATCGAGGTTTTAAATGACTCCGTCTGTAAGATATTTATATTTGAATTTTTTGAGCCCTCAATGATTGGATTTTGAGTAACTTGATATGTATATTGTATTTTAGCTTTATTTAATGCTTTAATAAATTGATTTAATGTAGGGTGGACAGTTTCTGGAAGGATTTCAACTTTAAATATTCGTATCGCAACATATAAGGAGTCTTTCCTATTCATCATTAGAATTGTAGCTGAATCCTCTTTTATATTCCAAAATTTAATATTCTTAAAAGGATAACAAGGTGAAAGACCATGGGCAAATAAAAACCAAAGATTTCTAAAGCAGAAGAAGTTATCAGAAAAAACTATTATAAAGAAAAATAAAATGAATATACTTAATCCCACCGAAATATTTAAGTTATGAGTTATTAAATAGGTTGAAAAGGACAAAAATAATAGGATTATCATTAATGAGAGTGATTTTGCTATAGAAATCTTTGAATCAATATCTTTATATGATGGATTTACTTCCCATATATCTAAATAGTTAGATTGTAATTCTTGATCTCCCTCAAGTTTAGTTTCATTTAAATCATCCCGATTACTAAACACATTCCGTTTTGAACTTTTTTTATATTGAGTCCACATTTCTAATCAATTTCCAAATTAACTTTTATTTTATTATCTTTAATATTGGCTATTGTATTTAAATAAAAAAAATATTTTTAATGTTTAATTGTTGAAATAAAGACTTCAGAAACTAGAGTACAGAACGCTAAATCATTACGACCTACCTTAACATAAGCCAATCTGAGGTTATAAAGAATTTCAGTATCATCTGGAAATATCTCTAAAGCCTTTTTATATAATTCAATTGCTTCTTCGTACGCTCCATTAGAATAATAGATTCGTCCTAATCGAATCCAATTAGAATGATTCCATTTATTACATCTAATAGCTCTCTTGCAAAATTTTATCGCTTTACTTAATTCTCCTTTCTCAATTAAGGTTTCGCATAAGCCTTCTAGAGCAAGACTCGAATTTGGATAAAGTATAAGAATAGTTTTATATGTTAATACAGCCCATTCATAATTTTTTAATTTTCTGTAAATAATTGCTATATTTTTTAATATGAGTGGATCATCTTTGTTTTTGCTAAGAGCTTCCATGTATTTATCTAACGCTATTTGATATTCTCCTTTTTCCTCGTACACCCATCCAAGCAGATAATTTAGTTCTGGATCATTCGAATAAAATTCTAAGGCATTGTTAATAACTTTAATAGCCTTTTTACATCTTGATATATCATGGTATAAAGAACCAAGTGCATATAATATATCATAATGGAAGGGATCAATTTTTAATGCCTTTTTAAAAACTTTAATCGCTTTTCTGTATCTATATTCATCTTCAAAAAGACATCCAAGCTGATACATAGTAGCTATACGTTTTGAATTTAATTTTAATGATCTTTTGAAAGCATTTATAGCAAATTTTCTTTTTACATGTGTCTTAGCCCATATACCAATTTGATACCAGAATTCAAATTCCTCTAACCCACATTTTTCTTTCAAACTGTAATAGATCTCTTCGAATGTATAATCCAAATCTTCTCTTTTCATTTTTTCCAACTTTAAAGTTAAAAATAAACCGTTTTCTTTATTTTTCACATTAAATGAATCAAAAAATTCTAATTTATGATAATATTCGTTTATTAGACATTCATATTCATTCTCATTTAAAATATCTAAATACCCTTCTCTATACAAATAGTATTTTGTTTGTAATGACCCATTTAAGAATCTTATTGCAATTTCATCTTTGAATACTTTCTTAGCAGTTAAATCACCAACCTCTGTAAGTTTTTTTATCAATGGAAATGATAAATTACTGTGAAGTAACCTTGTGTCATAATTATTTTCATACCACACTTGTAGATTCGAACTATGCCCCCAAAATTCTACTTCGGGATGTATTAAATATTTATTTTCTTGATATTCTAAGGATCTATCTAACTTTTCAGCGGCATCATCAATTGATTCAATTTCCTCGGTTGCATATTGATCTCCAGTTGGAATTTCAAGTAATAAAAATTTACAATGTCTGAAATATTCTCCGTTCACATAAATATTAGTCTTATCATTTTCTAACTTAACTGTTAAATAATCGTTGATTTGAAATTCTCTTGTAGCTATACTCAATTTATATCCCCTCAATATATGATGTCTCTTGACAATAAATTGTTGTATTCTCGCCCATTTTTACTACTCTCGTTTCAGGTGTATGATTAATTACAATTAGATCAATTTTTTTGTTGTCCGAGCGAAATGTAAATATATCTCCCTTAGATACTAGTTTATGATTTAGTTTTTTTACTATCATATTGGGATTTTTAAGGATTATTCCTTTTTGAAAACCTGCAAAGGAGACTTGTTGAGCTACTCTTATTTTTGTTTTATTAATTATAACAATATCATCAATCCTGACATCCATATTTCTTCTTAAATTGACATCAATTCTAATTATTCTCGTTCCTTTATCCTTAAGATCACTTGGAAAGATATAAGCACCTGTGGATTTCTTGGAAATAATATTGGTTATATAGATGATGTCACCAGTGTTGAGATTTACTTCTGAAAAAATCTCAGGATCAATTCGAGCAATTCCCTTGCCAAAATCAGCTTTAAAAACATCTTTTACTCTTAATTTTTTGCTTATCATTATAGTCAAATTTCATAATATTTATTTTATTAAAGTATAGATTTGGGTAGTTGTTTATAAACAAAAAAAATGAAAAAATTCAATTCATAAGTAAATTATTATTAAATATATTTAAAGAAAAAAGTAAGGGGAACAATGGATATTAGAAATAAAATTCCTGTGCATATTGGATTATTTGGACATATTGACTCCGGGAAGACGAAAATTGCATCAGTACTCAGTGAAATAATTTCTACAGCTGGAATTGATGCCCATCCGCAAAGTAAGGAACGAGGTATTACTATAGATTTAGGATTTACCAGTTTTATGCTTGATAAATATTTGATTACCTTAGTGGATGGTCCTGGTCATGCTGATTTAATAAAAATTAGCGCTTCCTCAGTGGAAATTATTGATTGTGCTTTAGTTGTTATTGATGTAAATAAAGGTCCTCAAGTTCAAACTGGAGAACATCTTATTTTGATTGAATCACTAAATATCAAAAGAATTATTGTTGTGATTAACAAAATTGATATATTTTCCGGTGATATTGATGAGAATTTAAATCGAGTTAGAGAATTTTTCAGGTCCACAACTTTTGGTTATGATGTACCAATATTTGCTGTTTCAGCAAAAGAAAGAGTTGGATTTGAAGATCTCAAAACTGGCATATTAGAAACGATAAATTCTTTACATATAGAAAGACATACTGAAGGAGATCTTATAATTCCTATTGATCATCATTTCCCAATAAAAGGAATGGGTGCAATTTTAACAGGTACAATTTTGAGTGGGATATTGAAAGTAAATCAAAATTTAGAAGTCTTACCTGTAAAGACTTCTGGGAGAGTTAAAAGCATTCAAATATTCCACCAAAATGTTGAAATTGCTAATGCTGGAGCTAGAGTTGGGATTAATATGAAAGGGTTAGATTTGAAAAAGATTTATCGTGGTTGTTATGCTACAAATAACCCTAATGCTTTTGATTATTGTAAAATAATAGGAGTAAAAGTAAATAATAATATACTATTCAAGCCAAAGACTGGTTTTGGAACTCAAATCCATATTACTATTGGAATGGTAACTACTACTGGAAATATTTATCCTTATCATGCTTTGGATGGGAAGAAGAATCAAAGAACAGTTTCAAATGAAGATAGGGGGTTTAGGGCAATAATAATATTAAAGGATAAAGTTTTAATTAGGAAAGAGAAAATTTTTATGCTTCTAAGTCGATTAGATTTACCTCCCACTACCTTGAGAATATTAGGCTCTGCAGAGTTGCTGAAGATATATGAGGAACCACCCGTATTTTACAAATATAAAACAAAAAAAGGGTCCATCAAAAATCCAGATCATCCTCAAGGAATCGTCTGTACTGGCTTGGCACAAAGCGCTATTGGCGCGAAAAAATTAATAGGGAAATCCTTAGAACATCCTTTTACTAAAATTTTAGATACATTTGGGACTAAAGGTGCTGTTATTGTGGGTATTGGTGATAACGAAAAAAAGGTAAAGAAAGGGGATCCCGTTATTCTAAAAGAATTAAGAAATTTTCGACTAAAAAACATTTAAATTCTCTAAAATTAATATTATCTTAACTGAGGTGTTAAAAATAGAACAAGCAAAAGATTCTGAAATTGATATCAGCCAAGATATTCTAGATGAATTAATGCGTAACTTAGAAAATTTAGAAAATTCTACAGATTTAGAAGGAACAGCTGTGGTTTCAAAAACTGGGTTAAGAATTGCGAGTTCTGAAACTGCTGATGTTGTTTGGGATATTTATAGTGCGAGCCCAGCTACGTTGATTTCATTAGGAGAAAAAATAAGTCAAGGATTGCAGCAAGGGGAATTAAGAGATATTGTGATTCGAGGAACTAAAGGATATACAATAATTCTTGTTGGATCAGCTGATAATAATTTTATGTTGTTTACGAACTGCAAAAAAGGCTATAAACTAGGGTATTATTTCCATAAGATTCGAAAGTCCTTCAGAGAAATGGAACCCGTTTTAAAGAAAATTGAGACAAAAGATATGGCTTATTAAGATACCTTATCTGTTATCTAGTTTTAAACGTAATTTAGAATAAAAAGAATAAAAAATTTATAATTATCCAAAAATCCATTTAACAATATCTGTATTCTTCAAATTATATTTATTCGCTGAAACTCCAGGAAATTCACCATTAATTGAATATCGCCAATTTCCTTCAATACTATCAACACTCTCTACTATAATTCCCATATCTCCATAATCAGTGATTTCTGTTTTACACCATTTAATTAATGCATCAAAAGCAGTAGTATTGTAGTTTGTTAACTCAAAGTTTTCCCATGTTTTTATTGTTCCATTTCCGTAATCAACAATTAGAGTTATATCTTGAACTTCTCTTACAGGTTCATTTACTTCCCCAACCTCTACACTAGCTGTAAATACGAAAAATGAAGCAAAGCTAGCTGTAGCTAGGACTACAATCAATATGTATTTATTGAACTTCTTTAATCCCGTTTTAAACCTTGATACTATTAGAGATGTAGCCATTATAAAGATACATATCGATGCGATTACTATATATGGGAGGAATTTTAGGAAATAGTTAGTTGGAGGGCTAATTTCTTCTCCCATTGATTCCCACGGAACATAATCATCAATTACAATCTCAAGTAAGTAACTTCCTATGGAGGTATTTGCCCAAAGTAGAAGTCCTGTCCATTTTTCATAAATCATTTTAGTTGTTTGTCCTCCACCGACTTGATCAAACGAAATTTTAATGGTTAATTGTGTTTCTTCAACAGAAACTAATCCGTTTACAAATCCTGTTGCTTCTTGAA
>JAEOTV010000184.1 GCA_016839635.1 Promethearchaeota archaeon
GGGAAATAAATAAAGAACACGCAAAATACAATAGTTAGCATAAAGAAAATACGCCATAATAGAGCGTATTTATATTTATGATAAAAGGTATAAAGCGAAAAGTTCTTAATTTTAGACCAATCATAACTTTTATACACCTTTTCCCTGAGTTTAGGTTGACTTCTAAACATAAAATATGTGGGAATAAGCATAGCAGGTACGATACATATTCTAATTACAGCAGGGATTAGAACCTGTGTAGCCATGATAAATGGTACTAACAATATGAGAGATAGTATCATATAAAGTTGGCGAGAATGTGATAATTTCATATTAACGGTAATAGTAAGAATATAAAAGACGAAGATGAAATATTGAAAGTATGGAACGAAGTTAAGGAAGTCGTAGAACAATCTCGTCTCAGAAGAGATGAACTGAAGGAGAAACGGCACTAAAAAGATAGCTAAAGCAATACTTGATTTTAAAATTCCACCAATAATCTGTCTATTTTCGATCGGTTCATAGGTCTTTTGCGGTTTGGGCTTTTCTGGCTTTTGGGTAGGGGCTATTAATTCTTGATCTTCATAGATGGAAATATAAGAATCGAGAATATTCTTAATAATATCCTTTCCAAAAGTGAACACCCGAAGTTCAGAAACTGCGTTTAATTCATAGAGGGTTCGTTTATTAATTTCTGGTCGATCATTTAAGATATAAAAGATTGCAGGATGCTTTTTTTTATAATCAATCATTATATTTTCGAAAAGCAGTTTAAAAATATAATCACGGGCTCTCTTTTGAAGAGGTGAGATAAATGTAACACCTTCTTCATGAGCTAAAATTCCTTTTCTGTAATTCTTCCACTGTACCTCTAAGTCTTTTAATATATTTGCATATGCATTTTGTCCTCGATAAATATCAAGGCGTTCTAATTGTCTTTTAGTCTTATTAAGATATTTGAAGAGTGTTTTCTCTTCTCTTTTTACTGCCTTGAAAAATTCATGAGAAATCTTTGGCAATATATAAGGAGTAATTTTTCTGAGGAAAAGCTTTCCCTCAGGATAATAATAATGATACTTCCGATAGTGATCATAGATAAAATATAATGTCCATAAATCATTGAGTGGTAATTCCTTTGTAAGCTTATAGCTACAAATCCATTTGTCAAGTCTATTGAGATCAATTTTTTCAACAAATTGTATATCACTCAAATTTGAATTAAGAGCTTCTTCAACAATGTTTATAAAAATGAAAAGTTCAGGAGTAGCTTTCCCTTTTTCTAGGCATTTTTCATATTCTACTTTATCTTCATTGTACCGGTCTTTAATATGTTCTACTATTTTTTTTAATTTCTCTTCATTAGATTCCTCAAGTTTGATTTCTCTTACTTCTCTCGCTTTAGAAGCTTCTTTCTGAATAGGAAAGGATTTCTCTGTAGTAGTAGTAATAGAAATTTTACCCGTATTTCTAAAGATATATAAATAGCCTAAGACCAATATAATTGTTATTGCTGAAAATATAATACCAAATATGCCAAGATTCAAGACAATAAGATTTGTATAACCTCCAAAAAAGATAGTTCCAGTCATCAAAATAAGTACTGTTATTATCACATACAGCTTAAGATGTCTAATCTCTTTAATATTGTGAACAAAACTTTTTACTTTCTTACTTAGCTTAGTAATTTTAGGAGAGTTGGTAATTCTAATAAATAAATTTCCAATTCTTACACCAAATCGTCTAAAAAGATGGAATAATCTTTTGAAGAACCATGGTATGTACCCTTGTAAAAATAAAATGGTTACTGTCGAAACACCGTAAAACACTGCTCCTATGATAACGTATCCCTGAATTAGAGAAAAAGATAACGGGAGGAGAGGGGTTATGAAATAAGAAAACCAGAACGATGAGGTAATAGATAAATAGATGATAGTGGGAATCCTAGATATATCATATTTCATACCATATAGGACTAGCTCAGATATTACGAATAAGACTTGCGCTCCGAAGAAGGTAGCTGTGAATGCAGTTTGATTATATGAAGCATGAGAAATCCCAAACCAAAACCACATTATTACGGTAAAGAAGAAGGGAATATGCAATACCTTATCTTTACTTTGAAATATTATCTTTGATTTGATCTTATCTTTGATTTGAGATAGTTTCGACTTTCTATTTAATGTTTTATTGCTCTTTATTCGAAATAACTGCCTAATGGTGATAAAAAGCATTTGAGCAATAATAAACAGGTCGAAATATGATTCGATAATGAAGGTTGCTATTGGAAAGTATAAATAGATACTTGCAATAAAAGCCAAGATGATAAATTCTCCAATTAAAGGGTATCCAAAAGTTACACCAAGACTACGAGAGTTTAATTTTTTAAACATCCTACGAGAAGAAGAATCTGAAGAGGGTCTACTTTGCTTGGTATATCTTCCTGATGAATCAATCCGAGATATTTTAACCTCGATGTTTCCAAGTTCTATTCTTTTTCCATCTAGGAAAGATCCTATATTTCTATATTTTCTTATTTTACTCATGTTTTATCTCCTTTTTCTTATAAATTAAATCTAAATTCAAATTTCGAAATACTTTCTCATCTAAAATGATGAGATTAATGTGATAAATATAAATAGGTCTGTCAGGATGAAATTTATGTTGCCGCATAAGATTGGCAATCTGCTGACGAGCAATGAAACGGAAAGACTTGAAATCTGCTTTCAGTATTTTTTCATGTAGTGGAAAAGAAGAAGTTGATCTTGAATCTGAAAAAATATCTGTTTCTATATGATCTTGAGAATTTTTCGCTCTAACTCGACTTATAGCCATTTTTCAATCCTCACAACATTTTTTTAAAAACATGTAATATTCGTTATTTATAAAGAGAATTTTACACGTTTGTCGAAACACAACTTTTGAATTTTTTTAATAAAATTTAATTCAGATAGTATTTATATTTATCTGAAAATTTCCTCGATTGATCACTGGTGATCAGTGAACTAAAAAAAGCTATTATGGGGTAAGAAAAATTAAATCAATCTAAATTGTCTTAGTTTTTTGTAAACAATAAGATTTTTTTTTGAGTACAATTAAGTATAGAATTTTAGGCAAGTTTTCGGTTTTTTTCTTTATATATGGACGAAATAATCTTCATTAAATTTTAAAGAAATTACAAAGGTGAAATAAAAAAATATGATAGTAAAAGACGAGGTCAATGAAATCGATATCGATACTGAGATATTAGGTAAATTTTTCTCTAGTAGACATATTTTATTAATAGTGTTGGCTAATAGAGAAGAATTAAAAATACCTAATACTGCCACTAATCTTTCAGAAGCGTTTGATATTCGGATTGAAAACATTAGGACAATTTTAGGAAGATTAAAAAAAGATAAACTTGTGAAAAGGGGAGAACAGATAGATATAAATGGAGTCAGTTATTCTAATTATAGATTAACTAAGGAAGCGAAACGATGTCTTAAGATTCTTGCTGAAAATGTCTATAGATTATACAATATGGAATAATTAAAAGAGCTAAAGAAGTTTTAACTACAAGTAAATTGTCAATGATCAGCCGATTTTCAAAAAATTTTTAACACAAAAACAAGAAAAATCTGGAATATTTTGACACAAAAATTCACGAGTGAAATTGAAGGGTGATTGATCAGAAGTGATCAATGGCAAAATTTCAAAATTGAAAACGGGCGTAAATTTTATAAACTCTATCTTCATATTTTTTTTTAATATCAAATATACAAAAAAGATTAAAATTCAAGGTGATATGAAATACCAAATTCTAGAAAAACCATCACCATAATTATTGTCCTATATTGTGTAGTCGTAAATCCTCTGACTCTTTTTGGGGTAAATGTTGCAGCCGCACCACCAGTTAAACCGAAATTTTCTTGGCGAGAAACTACTTTTTCCTTTTCCATACAGAAAGTCTTTGATAATGAGACGTATATCATAGACAATTCCGATTCATATAATGATTCACTGTATCAATATTACGGTGATTACAATCATAGTACAGATACTTTGAATATAGAAAAGCGGAACATTGATTTAGAAGCGAATTTCACAACATTTTCTGAGCAAAGACTTTCAGGAAATTATACTTTGAACATTGAATTGGATGTCTATCAAGTAAGTGTAAATTATGGTACCGGTGTTCAGCTCTATTGGTATGCCCTCAAAAAAGGGAATATAGAACTTGAACGCTACCAAACCTATTATTATCATAATTTAACTTATTATGAAGAGATCAAACGAGTAATTGAAGCAGAGTGCTTTAATTATACGTATCCTGATAGAGAATTAATTAACGCTTGGAATTATACCAAAACGGTCTTTGATGAGGTAAACACTACATATTTTGTAGAAGAAGAAGAATACCCTTACGCTGAATATATCCATGAAACTAAGGAATTTTCGACTCCTTTTATTTTAACAGTCCAAATGTATACAACAGAAAACAGAGATAAAATTGCGTGGGCGAACATTATTAACGATTTTCTTATTTATCAGGAAGAAGACCAAAACGCAATTTATAGTTGCGGAAACTCTCCTGGAACCCCTGAATTAAGCAGAAGCACCGAATACCTGGGATCTTTAACACCTATTGCGTTTGACACCAATCTTTATTTTGATCAACCAGCATATAATTTTACTGTTGATTGGAATTTATTGAACCCTACTGATATGACTGTGGACGATATTGTATCCACAATAACCTTTACTCCGCCTACAGCAATAAATGATACCGAGATTTCGTGGGGGGTTGATTATCCTAATTTCCCATTAGACATTGAGAGTACCGGACTCAATGATCTTGATTATTGGACACCTATGAATGCTACTTATACCGAAAGCACTCCAACTAGCTTCTCCTATGATTTTGAATATTCGTTAGGAGAGACTCAAGCAGACCTTGATATGACCTGGGAAATTGGAAAAATTACCAATCAGACTCTTTATGATAAATTACAAGGTCGCGGATTAGTTATGCCTCAATATAACTACTTCTTAGGCACTTTTGATCTTAAGGAGGTCGATCAGGCTAAACTTACCATCCCACAAGAGACTTTCACATTCGAATCAAACGGAGAGGTCGTCGCAGAGATTAACATGGAAAAGATGGGAAAAGAAAACTATACTTTGTATGACTTCCACGGAGCTGATGCGGAATTTATTTCCAGAGGGGGGAGTGTTCATCCGAATGTTATCAATTTCAATACCCAAGGAGTATATTGGGAATATTCTCATGAATTAAATAACCTTCTATATTCATTAGGAGATTTCGTAGCTCAAGATACCGAGTTTATTATAGCAGATGATTTATTCCGTATTGAGACGCAGAATTACCCAGTTTGGAGTGGAGAGCGACTTGTCCATGACCCCTCACTTTCGATTTTCTATGCCACACCGACCGCAGCAGGAGGAATTCCAGGGTATAATATGATACTCTTTTTAGGAGTAGTGGTTGTAGTATCCGTAATTATGGTTAGAAAGCTGAAAAAACCTAAAATGAATATGAAATAATTTTTTTCTTTTTTTTTATATTTGAATTACTCAATTAACTGCGTTAAAATTGAATGCAAATAAAAATTAAATGATTTTAAGAAACTAGATATGGTAATTAAAAAGCTAAATTATTCTATTGGTATTTTTATAAATATTGATAGTATAAAATGCTTTTTAGGGGAATATGAAGGTCGTAACAGAGATAAACTTCACGAGTTTTGTATAAAGCAAATTAAAGGGAAATCTATCATACATTATGCCCATTTACAAGAGAATGAGTTAATTATCGCCGAATACTGAGAATATCTTAGAGTCAACTCACGTTCTTCTAGTCTTTGTCATATTTTTGTGTCTAAAAAGTACTATTTAAACATGCAATTATTCTTCCTCTTTTAGAATTTTCTTTTCTTCTAGTTGAGTCACTAAATCAGGACTAAGTTCAGTAATTCTTGGTGAGAGAATTTTATTTAAATTGTAAACAGTACTACCTGCATTATAGATTTGGTTATTATCAAGGGAACCATTTGCAATTTGAATTAATTGTTCTTCATTAATTTTATCATTAAGCTCTAATAATATTTCTGATAGAATTGATGATATCTTAAAGGATTCACTATTAATAAACAGTGTAATTAAATTCTGTAGGTTTTCTTTATAAATTTGTTTTATATTACTATTTTGACTTAATTCCTTTAGACTATCATAAAATGGCCAATTATATGTAACCCTTTTATTTTTAACTACTTCAAGATATTTCCTAAATATTTGAGCTTGTTCAACTTGATCTGGTCTCAATTTGATTGACTTTTCAATAAAATCATATAAAGCTTCATTTTCCTGATATTGTTCCCAATTATTAACTAGAGAAATTTCAAGAAAAACTTGGTCGATTATATTTAATAAAAATGAAAATGGAGAATTTCCAATTAAAGCAGTATGATATTCATTCCCTTTAGTTTTAATATTTTTTATTATTAAACTTAATCTTTCAATAAGTTCATAATCTAATTCCTTATGATTCTTCTCATTTCTACCTAAGTTAAGATTTTCAGGGCACGAGTTTAAGTATTTTATCAAATTAATCTTTAATTCATCGTACCCTTTTGGGTTATTTTCATAAAAGATTGTTCTGATATTTCTTAAGTCAAACGGTAGCTCTTCATTTCTTTGACAAATTTGGATTACGTACTTTCCTTTTGCATGTGCGTATCCTACTTCATAAAAAACATTTGGATTGAGACCCGTTAAATCCGCTATTATGATATCAGCCTCAATAATTTTTTTTGTGATATCTTCTAAAACAGGTTTTGATATATATAAATCATCTGCTCGCTCTATTATATACCCCTTTTCTTCAATAATTTTTTTAATATGATATTCGTAGATTTGTGTTAAATTTGTCTCAAATGGCATTAACATAAAGATTTTTATTTTTTTATCAGCTTTCAATAATTAGTTCACCCTCTCAATCTTCTTTTTGTTTTAACTCTTGATTAATAAACTATATTTGTGATTAATAAGATAATATTTTTATTAAAAATAATATTTTATTGGGGTAATCTACTTAGATTTAAAGCTCTCTCCCTTGAAATCGTCTCGTATTTTTCTCCAACCCCATAATGAAATGATATTTATTCCTCCCACTATTGATCCAATCAATATTAGAACTCTACTTGAATGAGTATTGATTGCATATAAAATTGCGCCCAAAATTATAATAAGTCCACCACTAATTAACATGATTTGAAAAGATAAAACGAATATTTCACCAAAAATGTAGAATTCAGGATAAATCCAGGGTATAGTAAAACCCAAAATTAGAGATATAACCCCTCCAAGTATTGAAAGCCAAAATCCTGTTTTATTAATGCATTTTTCACCCTTCATATTTGATTTAAAATGGATTTTTATAGATTTAATCTATTTGATAATATTCATTTAAGCTTAAGATTATATAAATTTTTTCCAAAAATGTAAAAGAAAAGAAAGTTTTTTAATCTGTAAAAACAACTAATGTTGGGTGAATATAGACAATGAAGAAAGTATTACTACAACTTTTTATAATAATTCTTTTTGTAACATTTTTTATATTAATTCTTATTGGTTTTATTTTACTCATTCCTAATGCTAATTCTATTAAAGATAGAGTGTATTTAGAGAAATGGGAAAGAGCTTCCGGTTATGAAATTGAAGTTAATGAAGGAGAATTGATATCATGGGAATTTAGAACCTATAATAATTCGTTCACCGTTTATTTTAGGTTTCGTGAATGGACAACGATATTTAGTCATGACAAAACTGCAAATAGAGGAATAATAGAAGTCTTTGAGACTAATACCTATGGATTTAGTTTCGAAAATATCGGTCATACAGGAGGAGGGTTCCTTGAATTCGAGGTTAAAGTAATAGCAAGGATTCCAGGCTACTATCCTTCAATAACTCTTATGATAGTTTCATTTATTTCTTTTATCTCAATCCTAACAATTAAATTAAAGAAAAAGTTAAGGATTAATATCCTTAATCTTCTTTGATCACGAATATAAAGATTTAAATTTCTATTCTTTAATCTCAGGTGGATCTTTTCCTTTATAATATCTCACAATATCAAATTGGAGGAATCCTTGAGTTTGTCCGGTTGATACTTTTGGATCTTCAAAATCCATTAGCGGATAATGTACTCGTGCATAAAAAATAGTACAACTGTCTTCTCCACCACCGAGAGCAAAGAAATAGTAATCAATGTTATCATGATAATTAAATATCTTAGTCGCATTTCCGAAAACTATCTCAATTTTCCCATTTTCCTGATTTCTCTTACTTATCTCAGACTCATTACATATTAAACCTAAAGATTCAAATATTCTCTGGAGAATTCCAGCAGATTTTACTAGGCTCACAAATCCTGATGCCTTATATTTCTCAATTATTTTCTTTTTTACCTGTGCTTGAATAGTGCTCATTCTTATCGCCAGATGATCGCAAATCGTACTCACTTTTACTTTGTTCTTGTAATTCTCAGAACACAAAACACATATCGAGATTAATAACCCTGCAATTATATTGTCAGTCGTATTTCTGATTTGATCCCACAGTTTATACAGTATTTTTCTTGATTGATGATAAAACATCGGATTAATGCTAAGTGCTAGTATGCTTTCAGATACTTTTTGAAGGATGTATTTTTGCCTATTACGAGTTTTATATTCAGGAATATACCATAGAACTTGTGAATAGAAATCATTGAACTCTTTTCTGGTTAAAGTTGAATTCTCTATAATTTGGGAACAGCTAATAGAGATATTCTGAATTTTAAGACAGAAATATGTGAGAATTGCTATCAATTTTTCTGTGTTTTGGTACTTCGAATTTACCCTTAATTTAGGCTTGACATCCTTGAATTTGGTATACACCATTTCTTTAATATCATTATAATCTTCTAAATTGAGAGAAGCAAAAAAGCTTGAAATATATGCTTGAGCTCTTTTTAAGACGTTTTCATCATAATCTACCATAGAATTATATTTGTTTAATCGTTCTAATTGATTATAATGGGAAAATGTTTTACGTTCTGATTTAGTACCTATTTGAGTCCTTCCCAACCCTTTCGCATATTGAATAATATCATCATTATACGGTCTATCATACTGCAATTTCTGAAGTTTTAACACAAACCCACATGATTTACATACGAAACCTTGCTCGGTCTCAATTATATTTTCAGAACCACAAATGTCACATGTTAGATCTAACATTTCTGGAGAAAAAGAGCTAAATCTGGCTAGATTATAAGTTGCCATTGTTTTGATCACTATTTCTTTTAATTCATTCGATAAAGCCGATCTCTCGGCTAAAGAATATAAGGAAGGAGTTTGCCTTTTAAACCTTTTCCTCAGAAATTAATTTAGGAGTAGAACGCCTCTTCTGCCAAATCTCAGGGGGTGACTTTTGGGTGGTGACAAAAATAAATGCAATTTTTGCATTTTGTTTGACAGTGACATTTTTGTAAGGGCATGCAAAAGAATCATACTAAAATCTAGTTTACCAGAAACTTTACAAAATCGCGTGGGTAATGTTTTAATTTTGATTCTGCTTTAAATTGCAGAAAGATATAATCAAGGGTCATACAATCCTAAAGATCTTATCTTCAATTAGTACAGATCTTTAGCTCTCTCACCTGAACTCTCAGTATTTCGCAGATGGCCCTAAAGATAATCTTCGTTTTTTTACAAGTGAGTAAAACTTAAAATATCTTAATTCAATAAAAATTATAATACCAGAAATTCAACAGATTTAAAATGTCATTTAAAGATAAATTACCTGAAAAATTTTTAGATTTACATAAGGAAGAGCTTAAACGCACATATACAGTCAAGTCTGGTTTAGAAGCTAAAGCTGACAATTACATTAAGATTTCTGGAGTTGTATTAGGTCTTTTCAGCACGATTTCTGCAATTTTCTTTATCACTAGTGAAAATATTGGACAACTAAGCGCAATGATCTTTTTAGGCTTTTACTTTCTTTTTGCGGCTATCACCGTTATTTACATGATTAAAACGATAGCGAAAGCTGTAGATGTATTTAAAACCATGACTTATTATCGTGTAAAATATATTGGTACTTTTCTTGGGGGTAAAGAAGTAACCGCCGAAGGTGTTAAGGAGGTGCTAAGTTATGATGAGCCTAAGATCATCAGTACATTAATTGCTACATATATTGCTGTTATAAAAAAAAAATAGAAAAAATAACAAAAAACTAAAAAAAAAGGTAGAAAAATGCTACAAAAATTTCAAGATGGGTATAAGGTTTTTCATAATAACAATTGCGATAATGGTTATAATAGGTATTATATTAAATTTACCATAACCTATTGGAGGAAATAAATATGGCATATAATTGTGATATTATTAGTAATATACATACTGAGAATGTTGTCGGAAGATGCTTAATATGTGGAAGTCCATACTGTAATGCTTGTGGGCATATTGATTTAAAGGTTCATCAATTTCACGTTTCTCCTGAAGACTTAGCTAAGTTAGAAGAAGGAATAATTTCATTTGAGACTTTTATTAATTCAAAGAGAATGAAATAGATTTTTATATTTCAATAATAATTTAATTGAAACCCTTTTTTTTCTTTAAATTAGACTAATAATAATATTGTAATGGGTTGTTGTGATCCCCTCCAGGAACGCTCTTCCAGGTAATCTTGGGGGGATCTGCAATCCTTCACTAAATTCTATTTTTAACAATAATGTATTTTTTTAGTTTAGTTTAAGAATGTCTGGGAGTAAAATTCTTTGGGATTACCTGGATTGTGTTCCTTTTTCTGTATAATAATAAAATAATAGAATATATAACCCACGGAAAGAAATGACAGTATATTATAAATCGGAAGTTTTTAGTACTCCTTATTTGTTATTTCACGAGTATGAACGCAAAAAAGTAGCTACCATCGTGATGGATGCACTGTATAATTATATGGGATACACGATTGTTTTAGTTTCCGATGGAGGAAAATATATCCGTTTATTAGGGAAAACTTGTTTGATAACATCAATTAATAGGATGAATCACCTTTTTAAACTCCCTTATCTCTACATCTCAGTCAATTGTAATGGCGGAAAACAAACTATTATCGCAAGAATTTTTAACCATATCGCGGAAAAGCTAGGTATCAATATCCACATGGGAGGTCAAATGGAATATAATTTTGATGAAATGTGTTCGATTATGAAAGATCTAATTCATGATTACAATAGAGAGATTGTTATTTTTTTAGGGAATGCAGAATTGATAGATCCAGATGAATTAAATGATATCGCCGGTATTTTGAATCCTTTAGGTGTAAGCATAATCGCAACATATAACCTTCAAATTAATCGTGAGAGATATACACGCTTAAATAACATAGATACTGTTTTATTTATTAAACCCCCCACAAGAAAACAATTATTTCTTATATATCAGAGACAAGCACAGATTCTTAAATTAAAATTACCAGAAGATTTTATTGAATATATTATCAGTATACAATATCAAAATCGTATTTTTGATAGAAGCTTCGGACTTGAGATTCTAAACCGATTGAAATCGATCCAAGAGGAGAAAGTGTTAGATGTATGGGAATGTATAAATATTACTGTTGAATATACTCAAAAAATTGGAAATCCAATAAGCTTCCAATCTAATGATATAACAAATGATCAATTAAAAGAAAATAATTTGATTGAGTTCTTTTTCAAGAATCTTTTTGCCTACTTTTTAGGTCCTACTAATCATTTTTATATAACTTTAGAAGAATTAATTGAAATTTATCAAGTTTCTGTTGAAAATTCAGAAATGGAATATAATGAAGAAATATTGAATGAATTACTCGTACTTTCGCATAACATTGGTCTCCTTTATCCTATTAATCGAGGAAATTCAAAAGGAGAGGTAGGAAGATTTTTTATAGGGTGGAGTAAATACATTATTGAAATATCTAACGAGATTTTCTTTAAATCTATTGAAAAAACTGGAGAAAGCTTTAGCGGTGAAGACCAGTTGAATCTTATAGATGAAAATAAAGAAAAGAGTACAGAAGAAATTAGTGAATTCAAGCCCGTAAGATTGAATATTAAAAATCTAATAAATATTAAGAACTTAACACGAATTTCGTATAATTTTGGAATTACAGTTGAAGAGATTATTCAGTACGGAAAGAATATTAGCTACAACATCAAAGATATTATTACAGATAACGTTTCTTTATTTTTAATTGTTGATAAATTGAGAGGGAGGGCTCCATTATGCAAATTTATCAAAAGTAATGGTGAAAGATGTCAGAAGCACATTCGGCACAAATCTGGGTATTGTCACCATCATAGATAAAACTTAATTCCTATAATTATTTAAATATAAAGTAATTATCTTTTCTTAGAGATGAAAAATCCCAAAAAAACTGAAAATTGTCATTATGTTCAACGTGCTTATCTGAAAGAATTCGCATCAAATGATAAACAGACTCATATCTTTAGTTTTGACAAATATCAACTGAAAAGTAACTTTGAAAAGATAGAAGAATGTGCTAAAGCAGCATATTATTATCCTCAATGGTTAGAAGAATGGCTTAACCAAAATGTCGAAAATTATGGGATTGAATCTTTAAGAAAATTAACTTATCAAAAGAATTTTTATAAGTTAAATTCCATAGAGAAATTAGATATTGCAAAATGGATATTCATTCAATTTATTCGAACTCCTGAATTTGAAAACCTTTTAACGGAGAGCTTGAAACTTCACATCCAAGAAGCGAAAAAAATTAATCATCCTGCAATGACAAAGCGTTCAATTGAAAATTATGAATATTTAGAAAGACAATTGAATAAGCTTGATGACTACTCACCCTCCTTTAAAAGGGTTCTATGGGATTTTATGAAGAATACAACTAAATTGCATAGTAAGTTTATTAATGAATACAAATGGATAGTTTTAGAAAATACTACTAAGTTTAGATTTCTTACTTCAGATAATCCAATTATTTTAAATTACTCAAAGGACCCGCATTCTGTTCCATTCCATTTTAAACCTTTATGGTATGGCAATAATTTCATTGTTCATTTAAAATCTATAGATATGGAAATTCCTGAAGTTGTGAATTTCTATGTTCCCTTAAATCCAAATCTATTATTGCATATAATAAAAAATAATAGAAATTACAAAAAATATCTCCCCCTAAGAAATGCGTATTCTATCTTAGAAATAAATAAAATGATATCAGTACAAAGTACTCGTTATTTATTTTCAAATGTGGACGATTTTCAACATGTCCTATTAGCACTTAGGCAATATCCTGAAGCTCAGTTTAAAGAGAAGCCTAGAATAAAGATGAGAGGAATGAATTTAAAAACTTCAAAAAATGGAATTCTTTAATCTTAGTTATAGTTTAGGAAGTCAAAAGTAATACATAGATCCAGATTGTAGAGAAGTTAGCAAAATTAAGATATAGTACTTAAGGAATTATGTTAAACTTTTAATAATCCTAATAATATGTGATAATTGATTAGTTAGTATTGGACATTTAACACTATTAGGCGAAATTAACAAAAAATTGGTGAATTAAAATTGCGATATTCAGAATTACGGAACTCAATTAACAAGAAGATGGTAGGGTTAATTGAAGGTGAAAAGTGGGATGAAATTTCTCGTATTTTGTCTCTATGCCCTGAACAAGTCTATATTTATCAATCAATTATAGAAGAGAAAATACAGAATTCAAAATATATAAATGAGTTCCCTGTAGTAAAAATCATTTATGAAAATGGCCATCAAGAAAATCCAGATGCGCCATTTGTGTATTATAAATTTACAGAATGTCTTAATTCAATTTTTGGTATGTTAGACTATAAAGAGGATTTTCTTACAACTCATACCAAAGAAAAGCTATGTAAAATATGGTACCCTAAGATTACTGAATTCTTGAAAGATAAAAGGAATAGAATATCTTCAATTGAGAAGTTTAGTATAACTTTCTTTAATGAAATTCAAAAAAATTTTGATGAGGATTTAATAAATCAGTATTTTTTGAGAGATTATTTGAATAAAGAAAACCCAGAAGTTCTACTTCAATATTTTCCTGATTTAATTTCAAAGGGATTCTTTCAACTTGGATATGAACTACTCTTAAAATTCAATGATCTAATAGAAGAATATCCCGAAGAAGTGAAGCTGATACTGGAAAACATCATAATTTATGAAAAGCAGTATTATTCCCTAAAGGAATTACTTAGGACAAAACATGAAGATTATATAGAAATAATGGAATCTAATCGCAAAAGACTTAAATCCGAGTTTTATAATAGATTTATCAATTATGAAGAAGATTCAATAGATAAAAAGTTATATGGGAGAAATCCTGATGATATTTTTAGGTATACCTTTGATTTATTTTCTGATAATGAACTTTTAATTATCATAAGAAAGATTATTAACTTGAAGATCAATTACTCACATTTTGGTACTCAAACTAGCTATCATAATTGGATTCACATAGTATTACTGGAAATTGCGTGGGTAAGGAAAAGTTATTTATTTAGCGACTTTTTAGAAGATTTGGTAGAACTTGGGTATTTACAAGTTGTTCAGACGTATTTTAATCATTTTCCTGAAAAGATTAAGATGTATCAAGATTATATTTTTGATAAATTAGGATCTTTTTCCATAGATTTGCTAAAATGGCATTTTAACAACTTTAAACTTGATGATCTCAGTATAATATTTCAAAAATTATTAACATGTGAAGTATCTATGGAGACTCTTACTTCAATATTTTTTGATAACCTACCTGAATTTATTAGTCAGTTTAAAGAGATCATTAAGGAATATATTTATTTTACAACAAAAGATATCACGGTTGAAAGGTCAATATATTATAAATTAGATAGTCTCTTAAGAATTTATTATCGATCTTACCAGAACTATGACCATATTATTGATGATGATTTTAACCTATTAAAAGACACTTATGAATTTTTTATATCTCATTCCTTTTTTAAGGAAGAAGATTTTTACATACACAATCTCACATTAGCAAATCATTACAATGTATTAGAAGAAAGTTTACAAAAAGAGTTAATAAAGCAATTAATTGACTCTAAGAATCTTTCCTCTATTAGTTTTTTACTCAGTCATGGTTATAGGCATATTGGATGTTATTTAAATTTAATATTGACATTTGAACCAAGACATCATTTACAATCAGAACATTTTATAAGAGTTTTGGATGAAATTGTTAGAAAAAGTGGAATAAATAATGCAATAACAGAAAATATTAAGAGTCTATTAGAAGATCAAACATTATCCCATAAGACTGCTGAAATCTATTCATTTTTGGGAGATTTTGAAAGATCAGAGCAAGTAATAAAGAAACTCCTAGATGATGAAGTGATAATTCCTTATTCTATAAATGCATTCATTGATTATCAACTAACTCAAATAGAAAAGAGTATACTAATTTCTTCTCCATTTAATGCATCTGAGAGAATTGAAGAATTGGAACAGATTGAAAGAGATTTCAATTTAATTAATACAAACCCAAAATTAGTCCCTAATTTCAAATTCAAACAATCTAGTTATAAAGCTCGAATGTATTTATATGAAGGGATATCTAATCTACAAAATGGTTTTTTGCAGAGAAGTAGGAGCTATTTTGAAAATGCTTCAATGATTTATAAAGACCTAAGAAATACTAAGATTAAACTTGATACAAAGAAAATCTTTAATGCTTTCTATAAAGTGTCAGAATTTTTCTCAACATATCTACCAGACATTTCATCGTTTAAGAGTTCTGATGAACTCAACAACCTTTTACAGAATAAACTAATTAAGCCATTGTCAGAACAAATAAGTGTGAATGCTCAAATGAATAGATTTCTTTTAAACCTTAATCAGTTAAGTTTTGGAACAAATTTAAAATTAAATTCACAATTATTATGCGAAATACCTACAAAATTTTGTCCAATCCCTCCAGAAATTATTAGTAAAAGGTTGATTGAGAAGAAGGTTGATAAAGAAGAAGTATTACTTGAGTGGGATAAAAATAATCAGCAAACACAAGAAGGGTTAATTTTTTTAAGTGATTATTTCGATAGATACTCTTTAATTTTAGAATTCAGAGAGAAATCAAAATTTTTTGATTTTAATATATCATTTAACAATAATTCAAATGTTGTAATTCAATGTGAGGATAAGACAATACACGCAGGCAAAATTATTTATGAACTTTTAATTAGATCTGAAGCTTTTAATGGAGAGCAAAATATTGACCTGATTTTTACTGAAAAAGATATTTGTGGATATCCAATATCATCCTCTTTCGTGATTAAACATTCTCGGATGCAAAAAATTGAAGATGATCTAATAGTTGAAATAAATACTGAAATAACGACATATAAACAAGAAATTTATACTCCATATCACTTTCAGAAATTTTTAGATCAATTTAAAGATCCTGAGATTAGGTATACTTTCCTGAAGAATATATTATATCGAGTTAAAGACTATTACTATACTTCTGGTGACATAACACGACGTTTAATTGAGCAATTAAAATGTTTGCCATTTAAAGATGATGATAGAATCATTTTTATAGTCTTGAATGAATTAAGCAAAAAAAGTCAAGGTTTTTGGAGTTATTTTTTAAAACATTATTCAAATTTTATTACACATAATATTGAAATCAAGAAATCAAATGAACTCTTAAAATACCTTTCTAAATACAAAGCTCAACATAGAGTCTTCATTGTTTTTATTGATGATGTTATTGGAACCGGTAGACAGTTTATTAAATTTTATAAGAATAATTTTCAGAACCGGTATGAGAAATTAAAAATCCAAAAAAGTCCTAAATTTCGATTTTATTTAATTGCGGGTATTGGATCGGAACAATCATTTGATTATATTTCTGATAATTCGATACTTTCAGAGAGTCATATAAGATATTCGGTTATTATTAGGGAGAATGAAAAAGCATTGAATAAGAAAAATTGGGACAATAAGGAAGAATTGGAAAAAGTAAAAGAATTTCTTAAAATAAAACACCCTTTAAGATGGGGAGGTTATAAAACGGAAGAAATGGAGGAAGGATTGGAGTATTTGGTTGTATTAGAATGGAATACTCCAAATAATACGATAGGATGTCTCTACAAAAAGAATGAAAATTGGAATCCTCTCTTCCCTCGTAGCTAAAAGTTATATTTTTTATTGTCTAAGTTAAATAAGTCTTATCTAGACCTTCTAGATATTCAATCTCCTTTAAAATAACTTTCATTTCAAGTTCAAAGACGGGTACAGGGACATCTGGGTATTTATTAGAGATTTCAATTATATCCATAAGTTTATCCTCAAGTTCCAAAATTCTTATTCTAATAACGTTGTTAGTTTCTTTCTCTTCCATTTATACCAACCTCTCGATAATAAAAATAAAAAAAATTAATTTATATTGGGAAATTTAATTTCTACTGGCTCATGTTTTCCTTTGCTCAAAATGAAAGCCTGTCCATCTGGAAGCTTTTTCAATCGCTCCAAGTCCTCTTTATTGCTAAAGTATTCCTTTATGTAATTGATTCCGCTTCCCTGTGTTTGAAAGAAAATTTTGGTATTACATAAATCTATGATTTCTTTTTTCACATCCGCAACACTCTGAGTAGCAAAAATAACGCCATAATCTCTCTTTCTGCCCCGATGGACCACCTCATCCAAGAATTTAATAATACGTTTCTGATATTCTGAACTTGAAGTCGATTTCGATCTAGGTATAAGTCGTTGAATCTCATCTAAGAAAAAGACCACATTTATTTTCTCTTTACCTTTTAACGCTCGTTTATGCAGCATAGCCAAAAGATAGAGTCCAACAATTCTCTGATGAGAATCCCGTAAGTTATATGTATTAATTACAGTGATTTTTCCAGAAACTAATATTGACCCGAAATCGATTGGTTTTACACCTGATACATCGAAAATTCTTAGAGAAATTGAAGTCATTGCCCTCATAATTGCCTTTTTTGTTCCATCTGTAGCCCCATACTTCTTGTTTTCCATGTATTTAATTATTAATTTTACTAATTCTGGTAATATAAACTCTTGTCCCTTATTATCTTCAATAATATCATAGATAATCGTTTGTAATGTATCATGGGAGATTGGGGTTAACTCGTGTAAAAAGTAAGGTAAATCCACAGGATCTATTGCTTTTAAAGTAAGGCATTGTCCTCCATTCGTGTCGATATTTATTAATCGAAATTGTCCGAGCTCCAGTTCTTTAATTCCATGTTTTCTCATTATTTCCTTAGCTGTATTATTTGATGGGATATCTCTTAAATTTCCATATTCTGCTTCATTATCAAGAATTATTTGTGTTGGTCCATTCTTAACTTGAGCCATTTGAAGTACCATTGATTTCATTGAAGTAGTTTTTCCAGTACCTTGTTGCCCACTCATGAAGATACTTTGATAAACTGTTTTAAGCTCAAGTGGATATGGAATTCCCGTATTCAGACCTTGAATATTCCCGATTGGCATACCATTCTGTGGTATTTTCTTGAATTCGCAAAACTCAACCTCAGTAGGGATTTTTATTTTTCCACCTATGACAGTTTGTGGTAGTAAATCTTGGTATCCTTCAGGAGTGAACTGACCGACAGGAATCAGTGTGATTTTATAATTTTCTTCTTTATGACTGGATGTTTCTCCTGGGAAACAATCTTCAGAACATTCAATTTTCTTAACAATACACATGATTCTAACGCCATCGTCTTCTTTTTCTGCGATAACACAATATCCTACCTTTACTCTGTGTGCTTTATTTGGATATAGAAATCCTTCCATTTTGTTATCCTGTCCCATGATAAGCTGAAGTGGTTTTCCCTTGATTGTGTTGATCCACCCTAAACTTTCCTCATCATAGAAATCAGCAGATCTCTGAGGATCATTCGGTAGACTTGGAATTGTACTTGTATCAGTACCCTTAGTTTTAATAGGGTCTATTTCATCATCTGAAAGCTCTTTATCATCTGAGGGAAACTGAAAGCTAATACCTTCAAAACCTTCAAATGCAGAATCCATCACAAATTTTTTAGCAATATCCCTTAATTCATCTGTAAAATCATATGATATTATCTTGTCAGGAAAATAAGCTAATTGAATGGCTTTACATTTTTGATGTCTAACTTTCTCGAAAATAATGGCATAGAGGCATACTTGCATGAAAGCTCTATGATGCTGAGATTCTAGATTTATAGGATCATCTTCAATATCACGTTCATAAGATTTAAAATCTCTAACAATGAAAGTTTCTGAATTAATTTCTATTAAGCAATCAACTTGCGCAGGTATTTGCAAACCGCCAATTTTTCCGATAGATTCGAGTTCAAATGATGTCTCCCCTCCAAATAACTTAACCTCAATTTCTTTAGGTATTACAATACCATAATTATCTTTAGCAAAAGCTTTTGCTACTTGTCTAATCTCCTTATGTAAAGTATTTAAAAGTACTTTAACATCCTCATAATAGATTTCATAATCAGAATTCATTTTGAACCTTGTTAATACATCACATTTAAATTTAGTTAACCTTTCACTAAATATTCTGTAATTTAGTTTTCTAAGTCGATCTGCTGTTTTAAATAGTTTCTTATAATATTTTGAATAAGCTTCATGAATAGCACTTCCACGTTTTCTACAATAATTAAGTTTTCCATATTTATTATTCAACAAATTACTAACAGATTTCTTCTCTTTTTCCAACTTTTTTTTCACATCTTTTTTTTTGTTTAAATTTTGTTATTCCATCTACTTTTAAGTAGGAATAATAAATATTAATAATACCTATAGTCCGCACTTTGATCATTATATTGGGACAAGTACCATATTAAAAGACTTTTTATTTTTTAGAAATAATACTATAATTATGGAGCTTGAAATTGAAATATTGAATAATTTACCATTTGAAATTAAGAATGCTAGGCTTGATGATAGGATACTTTATGTCTTATGGCGCTTTGGTCCTTTAAAAAGAGAAATTCTTATCAAGTTAATGAGTAAAAACAGATTTCATCATTGGGCTAAAGAATTAAAACAAATGGGTTTTTTAAATTCTGAAAAGGATCGAGAGGGTAGAAGCACATATGTTATTACTCAAAGTGGATTAGATGAATTGATAAGAAGAATTCGAGATAAAAATATTGATTTTGATGAATTGAATCGACTGGAGCAAACAAGGATAAAAAAATCTCTTTCGAAATTTAATAAATTTTTCAAAGAATTTTCAATCTACAATCATGATATCAAAGTTATATTTTTAGAACTCTCAACAGTTATTAATAGAGAGAAATTGTTTAGAGTTTCTGAACTGAAATTCTTTAAACTCTTACTTTTTCTTGCTTTAAATCATCCACAATTTTATCCATATTATAACATAGCACCTGAAAAGTTTATAGAAAAATATAATAGTCCGTCTGGAACTTTAGATGAAAATTTAACTCAAGCAGATATCAACAAATTTCTACAAATTGTATTGTTAGAACAATTATATGGAGATTTATTTTATGTTCTAGATGTTTCAGAGGATATGAAATTATATTTTCTTTCAAGTGGAGAATATGGAAGATATTTTGAAAATAGTGTCAAATCGAGTTTTAGAAAATTATATAATCTTAGAAATTTAGGAAAAATTAAATTGAATAAAGTTTGGTTATGGGAAACTTATGATAAAATAGTAGATTTATTGATATATAAATTTGGATTATTTCATCCGCATTTAAAAGATTCTTTAAGAAATTTGCTAAAAAATTATAAAAGGAAGTTAGAAGATGAATTTAAAAAATCGAAAATTAAAGATTTTAAAACTGTTCCGGCTCTGCTAGCAAAATCAGAAATAGCTATTTCAAAAAAATCAAAACCTTCTATTCATGATGGAATGCGTGGAAAAATCTCTTATCCTTTATCAGAAATCGAGGATGTTACTGAAATTAGTGATTCTGAGATATTAGAACAAATAGAGACTTCAATATTAGAAAATCCTTCAGATCCATCTAATTTCTTAAAAAAAACAGAATTCTACGCAGATAAAATTCACTCTGAAATATTTCCAGATGCCTTTCAAATAGCAATGAAATCAGTAGATCATGGCATAGGTTTATCACCAGATGACATTTCTGAATATTATAAAGCAAAAGCAGAAATATATCTCTATTATTATGGAGAAAGTTTAGATGCAGGAGGTTATTTTGAGCAAGCTTTAGAAAATATAGAACTAGCATTAGAAAGTGTCAAGAATAAAACAAAGATACCATTCTATTTAAAAATTAAAACAGAAATGTATTTAATCATAAAAGATTTCGATAATGCCCTCAAATCCTTAGAACTAGCCTTTGATTTTATAAACGATAATCCAATCCTAGACAAAGATGAACAGAAAAAATTTTATGAAGATTATTTTTGGTATAAAGCAGAGATAATGCATAATTTAAAAAAAGATGAGGAAGTTCTAGAAGTTTTAAATAAAGCTATTGAAATGAACTTTTTTAATATTGTAGACAAAATTTTTTTCTATATATATGAAATTAGAAACTATGATAAAGCATTAGATATTATAGATAAATTAATTGAGGAGGACTCAAAAAAATCTTATTTTTACCTTGATCTAAAAGCACAGGTATATTTTGAACAAAATAGATATCAAGAAGCGATTGACATTTTAGACACACTGGTAGAACTTGATCCAGAATCGCAAGAACGATATCTTCATAATAAATGTTCTTTGCTTATAAGATTTGACAATTTCAGACAAGCCATACAATTGTTAGATGATTTCATAATTTTGCATCCAAATGATACATCTTATTATGAAATGGCTATGGTATGTTTCGAAGGTTTGAAAATGTATAGAGATGCTCTCTATATCTCAGAGAAATTGATAGAAATGGATCAAGAAAATAAATGGTATAAGTATCAGAGAAGTTATTTTCTAGCTAAAATTGGATTTAAGTTCCCAGCACTTCAACAAATACAGAAATTAATAAAAAACAATCCTCAAGATCTAGAATCTCGTAAATTTCTTGGTTGGATCTTAATTACATTAGGACACTATGATGATGCTATAGATATTTTATTAAAATGTAGAGAAACTGAGACAAATCCAGGAAATCTTTTGGAAATAAATCTTTCAATAAGTAAAGCGTATAAGAATTTGGAGAAATTTACCAAAGCATTAGAATATGTTGAAAAAGCCAAAATTGAATTTTTAAAGATGGAGAAGAAACCAGATGGAGAAGAAATTTGGATAAGGAATTACTATGCAAAAAAGATTGATAAATATTTGAATCAATTGAAATAAAGGTAAATTTTCAGGATAAGATTTAGATTCTTGATTAACTAAAAATGAGATTAACCAAATTTTAATCTTCCTTTTCAATCAATTGTTTAAGAAACTAAGGAAATTCCAATATCTTGAATGTTCAGCGTATTTATGGAGTGTATGGAACTTCTCCCCCAATTTTAGCTATAAAGATCCCAATCGCTCCCATTGTTGTGTTTTCTGTAGCTTTCAAAAGGATAACAAATGCATATTTTCAGAAGTATATCCCAGACTCTATAAGAAACATCAAGACGATATAGCTTATCTTAGATCTCTTTCCCAACCAGAC
>JAEOTV010000185.1 GCA_016839635.1 Promethearchaeota archaeon
ATAATAAGTCCAATTGCATGCTAGCTGAAACTTTTAGAGTAATCGAAGTTGAATGTCCAGAATGTGGAAAAGTGAAGAACATTAATATTCCCGAGTCAGTTTTCTCTCAAAAAAAATTTGGTACTATCAAAATACAGATACCTATCGATGCTGTTTGTTCAAAGCATCACTTCATTGTCTTTGTAGATACAAGGGGTAATATCAGAGGCTATGAGAAAATAGATATAATTATGGGTAGGGTTACTCCTGAAGTCGAAAGGGAAACTGCCGGGAGGATTAATCTCAGAAACTTACTCCAGCTTTTCGGAGTTTATGGTATTTTTAGCTTAATTCATGCAAAAGTATTTAATTATCCTTCTTATATTATAAAAGACGAGAGATTTGAATACTCTGAAAATTTGTTAAATTCACTGGGAGATAACATATTACCAGAGTTGTATAAGGGAAATAAAACAATCCATATAATTGATGACCCAGATATTAACAAAATTAAAGTTAAAGATAAAAATGCTTTAATAATGGACGTATCACAACAAATTTATCAAACTCCATGGACTACTAAGTTAAAATTTGAGGAACAGGTTATTAAAAGAGCATTAGAGATTATTGATGAAGAAGAACAACTCAAACTTTTACAAAATGACATCTCTAATTTTGTAAGTGAAGTTCATTATGCCGTATCAATTCTCCAAGATTTTAGCGAAATTTATGACGATGTATTAATAGATAAGTTATCAAAAGCTCTAAGTATTAAGAAAATTAGTAGTTATCGTTTGAACTTGATTAAAGAGTTCATCAGAAGAAATATCTCAAAAAAAATTGTTGAAAAAATCAAGAATCGAGTTGGAGAATTCTTAAGCGTTCTTTAAAGCCTTTTTGTAGACTTTAATTTTTCATAATTTTTCGAAAAAGTAAAATAGAGATCATTAATTATTTTAACAAAATAATTGTAAATCATAATCAAAATATTAAAAAGGGAACGAAAAATGGTTGTAGTGGGTGACTGGGGGTTTCAGAATCGGTTTAACAGAATAATAAAGCCAAAGAGTGGACGCTGCGTAATGTTAGCAATTGATCATGGATACTTTGGAAATATTCCCGGTCAATTAAAGTGTTTTACAGATATGAAGCCATTATTTGAATATGCTGATGCTCTTATGCTGACGAGAGGGATGCTGAGAAATTGTGTATCTTCAGAATTAGATGTACCAATTGTATTAAGAGTATCAGCAGGTGCTTCAATGTTAAAGGAACTCTCAAATGAAGAAATTAATGTTTCAATAGATGACGCAATAAGATTAAATGTTTCTGCTATTACATGTTCTATTTTTGTTGGTGGAGAATATGAAAAACAGTCACTAATGAATCTTTCTAAACTCGTTAATGAAGGAAATACTTATGGAATCCCTACTTTAGCAGTTACTGCTGTAGGAAGAGAAATGGTACGAGATGCTCGATACCTTGGAATGGCAAGTAGGATGGCTGCTGAAATGGGAGCTACTTTTGTAAAGACTTATTATTGTGATAATTTTGAAGAAGTCACTAGTATTTGTCCAGCACCAGTTGTAATTGCAGGAGGGAAGAAAATTGAAGAAAGAGACGCATTACAGATGTCAAAGAATGCAGTGGATAAAGGGGCAGTTGGCGTAGATATGGGAAGAAATATCTTTCAGAGTGACTCTCCTCTTGGAATGATTAAAGCTGTGAGAGCAATTGTACACGAAAATGCTTCTGTAGACGAAGCATTTGAAATTTATAAACAAGGACCTAAAGGTTTATAATTTTTTTTTTATTTTCATTTTTTTTAATTTAATTTCATATCGAACCTAATAATATTGAGATTTATATATAACGGAATATATGTATTCAAGATCATTTAATAAATGAAATCTAAAGAAAAGTGATTTAAAAAATGGCTGATGAGATTTTAAAATTCACGAAATTAACTTTTATAATCCATTTTGTAGTAGGTCTTACTTTTACGATTCTTTTTTGGATCCCAGATATAACAATTCCATTATATGTCGGATCAGTCACATTAGAAACTCACGCTATGAGTTTAACTATTGGATGTCTATTTGCAGGATTCACAGTGAGTTCTCTTCTAGGATTTTTAGCTAATGAATGGAAGCAAGTTAGAATTGTCGTAATTAGCGAATTCGTATGGTTAGTTTGTAATTTAGTAACTACAATTATTGGTTTCGCTGTTTTTAACACAATGATGGCAGTATTAACACTTGTTATAACAATACTTTTTATAATTCTATTTTTACTAACTTTTCTACAACAAGAAGATAAAATGAAAGCATTATTCTAGAAAAAACAGTAGAAATCTATATCTAAATACCCTTTTTTTTTCTTTTTCATAGTTCTTTGAAAGGATAAAAAGACATTAGGAACTTAATTTCTATTAAAGTCAACTTATTAAAGTTTAATTTATTATTTAATACAATTGGGTTAATTTATCAATATTGTATTATTCGATGTCTTATCCAAAAATAGATAACCTTCAAATCAGAAGAGTAAAAGAAGACATTTTACTTGTTCATCAAATTAAACCACCCTATTACTTTTCTTGTTGTGATGGGTTAATTATCCTCCCTAAGAAAGGCAGAAATTCAAAAACAATTATATTGGATTTAAATATAGAACCAGACCTAATAAATCAAATGGATAGCATTTATGGTCCCGTATCGCATTACGTCTGTACACACTCACATATGGATCATATGGCCCACATTCATCAATGGGAATCTTTAGGAGCTGCAATTCATGCTCCAATCCCAGAAAATACATATTTATTAGATCTTTATAATTTTTACGAAGGGTTTGGATTCAATAAAGTCATGGATTTTTCAGTTGTAAAGAAGTTTGGTGAATTAAATGGGTATCAAAAATGTGTAAATGTTAACCCTTTCAATCCAGGAGAGATATTAGAGTTTGAAAATGTTATCCTTGAAACGATTCCTTTTCTAGGTCACTCTAAAGCACATATTGGAATACTCCTTCCAACAGAACGAATTATTCATATTAGTTGCTTAGGATTTGATCAACGTAAACCCGGAGAAGATGGATTTGGTCCATGGTATGGTTTTGATGAATGTTCTATTGATCAATATCAGAAAGATATCGATCTTGCTGAATCAGTTTTTCTTGAAAAAGCTGACCTTTTAACTTCAAGCCATTCCTATATTGTAAAGAACCCTGACAAAACTCCATTTACTTACATTCGAGAGAAAATAGCGAAAAATCAAACTAAGGTGGATCACGCTATAATGAAGTTTAAGCAGTCAAATAAATCCGAAATTATTATTAATGATCTCCTTGAGTTAGATATATTCTTCCCAAAAAGCAAGATGAAAGGATTTATGTTAGATATTTATAACTATTGGGAATCTGGAATAATAAGTAAACATATAGAAAGAAGTAAGTATTTAAAGTAAAATATATAATCTTTATAATTCTTAATCTGGTTCTAAAATTACTTTAATAGATTCGGCAGCTTCACAGACTATTTTAAAAGCTTCTTGAGCTTTGCTAAATGGGAACCTATGAGTAATCAAATCTGTTACATTTATGCGCTTTGAAAGGATCCAATTATATGCCTCATCAAGATCTTCTGGTGCTGCTCCATATGAAGTCATTATAGTAATCTCATTTCTCCAATATTGATTTATAGGCACATTAAGAAAAACCCATGGTTCTGGAACCGCAAAAAAGATAATTTTACCTCCTGGTGCTGCGCATTCTAGAGCTTGGTTTGCAGCTGATACAGCTCCAGTACAAACTATCACAATATCAGCTAATCTATACTTATTAATCTTTTTTACTTCATCTGGTAAATCTACAGTTGCTTTAAAAATTTCATCTGCTCCAAATTCTTTTGCTTTTTGTAAGCGAAATTCATTGATATCAGTAGCAATAACATTTTTTGCACCTCTAAGTTTTGCTAATTTAATATGTAAAAGTCCAGAGGCACCACAGCCTAAAATTAAGACAGTTAAGCCTTTCTTAATATTTGCTAGCCTTTGTGCTCGACACACGCATCCTAGTGGTTCGATGAAGACAGCTTCCTCATAAGACACATTTTTATCTAAAACATATACTCCTTTTTTTTCAATATTGATTTTTGGTACTCTAACAAATTCAGCAAAACCTCCAGGATCGAAATTCGTATTGTGTAGCAAATTACAAGCCGTATGATGTCCTTGCTTACAATAATGACATTCAAAACAAGGTACATGATGAGATACGAATACACGATCTCCTATTCTAAGCTGTTTGACTGTATCGCATTTTTCTACTACATTTCCAGCAATTTCATGACCTAAAATTAATGAATCAACTTCTAATTTTTTCATTTTTGCTTTTCTATAATATTCCAAAATGTCTGAACCACAGATGCCAGACTTTTTTACTTGGACCAAGAATTCGCCTTCACCTATTACTGGTTTATCCAATTCATCAGTTCTTATATCATCATTACTATAATATCTAACAACTCTCATTCTTCAAATACTCAAAATCAATTATTAAAATATATTTTATGTGAGTTTATTTATAACTTTTGAATTAAACCTATTTTATAGATTTATGTATTAAATGAAATGAAAAGCAAAACTTAATACATAAAAAACAAATAGGAAAAGAAAAATTAATAAATTTAAATTAATTATTTCGCAGATCTTCTTCGCAGTAATTTAAATGCAATATCAGTTCCCATTCCCTGATTATAAGCTAATTCAATCCAAAGCATAGCAAGAGGTTCAATAAGTCTAGCATTTTTGAGTGGTCCAGCATCGATAACATCAAAACCAAGATCGATTCCTAATTGTTTTGTTTTTGATTTCGCATCTTTATTATCCCCACAAATAAATAAACTTGCTTGCTGGGAACCAAATTGTGTTTTTTTTAGACTTTCAACTCCAATTGTATGAACCGCTTTTATTACTTTAGCCCCTACTGCCCATTTTGCGACTTTTTCTGCTGCAGACGGAGTAATTGCTATTAAAGACCCCCCTAGAGTGGGTGTAGCAGTAGTAGTAGAATCTATTATAATTTTACCATTTAAATCTCCTGCTTCTTTGATCGCATCTTTTGCTCCTGACCATGGAACAGTAAGAACGACAATATCCCCAAATTTTGTAGTTTCTTCGTATGATCCTCCACTTGTGTTAGATCCTATTGAACTAGCAAGCTTTTTAGCTTTCTGAGGATCCCGAGAACCAATCATAATCGTATAACCTTTTTCTGCCCAAATTTTACCTAGTGCACTCCCTAATCTTCCTGTTCCCCCGATTATTCCAATTTTCATAAAAATTCACTCCATAAAAAAATATTAAATGAAAAGTAAATGAATTTCATATTTAATGTCGGTATTTGTTATATTGAATAAAATATACCCTTATATATTTAAATCTTAGTTTGAGGTGTTATTTGCATATTTTCTTTGTCATTCATAGACTCTAAGAATAAATTACTCAAATCAAAAAATCTATAAAAAGAAATTAATAAAAAAAGGTAGATTAGTAGTTCTTATTAGATTTACTTCTGATGAGCTTAGAGAACTCATCAGAATCAAGATCTTTGAACATTTTTAATTCATTTGTTAAAAAATCACGTAAAGCAATTCTTATTGCTTCACTTCGAGAAGGATAAACTCCCATATCATTTAAAATTTGAATTGCTTGTAAATACTTCTCTGGCAAGTTTATAGTAATAATCTTCATTTTACACAACCCTTTTTATAAAATATGTAAATTTTTTCTGATTACTCAGTTTTATACTTTATATATTTTGTCGGGTGGTTTATAAATTAGTTATATTAATCCTTTAATTGTATTAACCGCTTAATTGCTAACGAATATACATCTATCAAACATCTAATGATTGTATAAATGTATTAACGTCCTAATATAAAATTTAAAAAATGAAGTTAAAAATGAAAATGAATATTTATTCTGGTTTTGAAAATGATTTTACATGCAAAATTAGTGAGAAGGCGGACTTATACAATTCTGCATGACCTACTTCTTTAATATCCTTTAGATAATTTATCGTATAATCTTCTTCCCGTCTTAGATAGGTTTTATCTCTTGTCTTATGTTCTTCATCAAAAAATGCATCAATTTTTAAAACTTTTTGATCTAAGCGACTAGGCATCTGAGGCATCATATTAAATGTAAATACTATATCTGGTTCTGATTCGTTAGCCGCATCTACAACAAAGAGTATATTAGGTTCTGCTACTGCTAGGAAACTTTCTAAGGAGTGAAAAATATCATCCACACTAATATTTAGATTTGAGTTTCCATCTATCTCAAAAGCACTACAATCACTTATTTTAGGCAGAAGGAATTTTTCTTTACCTCGAAAAGCAAGACTCATTTCATTAGGATTTAGGAAATTTTTAATAATGGGATCATCTTTTTCTAAAGTAAAATTATCTGATATGGTTTTATTTTTTACATAAATAATTAAGGATCCTGCTGAGATTAAATTAATTTTCTGATAATAAATATTGAAAATGGGATTATATGGTAAATTTATAACTTCTTTATTACCACCTAAACCAATTTGAGCTAAAATATTAGTTGGAACCTGACTTGTCAAAGTAAACAATAAGAAAGATCTAAAATCACTTAATTCAATATAATTGGAAAATTCCTTAAAAATTTCCTTTATCTTATTTATTTTTTGCTTTAATTCATTAGACATTTTGATTACTTTAAAGAAAACAATTTAGGTTAGTTGTATCATGGAATTAAAGATTATAATTAAATCTAATCATCGATATATTTTGAAAGAAATTCTTCTAATGAATTCTTTACATCTCGAGTGATATGATGCTCTATTTCACAAGATAGCTTCTCAATAGTATCTTCATCTTCTATTTTCAATACTTTTGAGAAAAATTGGTAAAGAAGTAAGTGAATTTCATTTAATTGCCTAGCAATTTTTTTTCCTTTTTCTGTTAACCTTATGGCTTTTCTTGGTTCCCAATTAATTAATCCATTCTTCTGCAATTTTTCTAACATACCTGTTACAGAAGCAGGTTCTACTTGAAGGCTTTCCGCTATCTCACTATTAGAAACCCAACCACCCTTTTTCGATCTTGAGATTATGTAGATTTCGTCTAAGTATCTTTGATAACTTTCGGGAATATCTGAAATTTCTAAATTCAATTCTAAATTTTTTTTCGCCATCTCTCTGTTATAACATTTAGAGTTTACAATATAGATTTTTTTATTTCAATATAATTAATAGTAATTATTCTTTTTGATTTTTCTTTTTTTCTTTCCATACTTAAATTGAAAATTTCTTACCAATCTCTAGATTTAAAGGAATTAAAGATTTTATATTTTAATTGTTCTTTTTAAAATTATACTTCATTTAATTTAACAATAGATAGAGTCAATGATGAAAAAATTTTCTGGTATATTATTTTTGGTAGTTGGAAATTCTGGTTCTGGTAAAGATTCAATAATTTCAGGAGTAATTAAAAAATACCCTTCTAATTTGAAAAGCATTTATGCTCCAAAAAGATATATTACAAGACTCCCCTCTAAATTTGAAAAAAACATTTCAATTACCCCCCAAGAATTCAGAGAAATGGATAAGAAGGATAGATTCGCATTGAAATGGCGCATTTATGATTTGGACTATGGGATATCTAAAAAAATTGAGGAATACCTTAAGAATGGACACCCTGTTATATTAAACGTTAGTCGTATGGTTATAGAAGAAGCCAGAGAAAAGTATGAAAATGTCAAAGTAATTTTTATTGAAGTTCCTTTTGAAATCACTTATCAAAGGGTACAAGATCGAAAAAGGGAAAGTGAAGATTTATTAAAGCAGCGAATAGAACGAGCAAGGGAAAACCAAAAGTTTCCTGATGCAGATTTTATTATTGACAACTCTGGAGATTTGGAAGATTCTATTGATGCATTTTTAAAGTATCTATTAAAAATTATAACTAATAAAGAAAAAGAAAAAAACTAAATTATCTTTTAAATGCTATTTTTTTCACGAAAATTCCATTAAAATCAGACGCTGAATTTACCTTTCCCGAATATCAGTATTCAAAAATAAAAATGAAATTTTAACTCGTGAACATACTCCGTCCTATTTATCGATATTAGAAAACAAGAGATCTTTTTTTAATTCATTGGATCTCTTTCCATTTCCCACATTGGGAGATCAAGCCTAGGAAGAATGATTTCATTTAGAACTTTAAATCCATACTTTTCATACATTTTAACATTTTGTGGAGTGTTAGTCTCTAAATAAATAGGTGTATTTGTCTTATCTGCTTCTTCGAATATAACCTGTAGTATTTTACCTCCAAAACCTTTTTTCTGATATTCTTGTTTTACACCTATTATTAAAATGTATATATATGATGTATTTTTCATGTTTTCTTTACGATCTTTCTCAATAGGTCTAAAAGTTTTAGCCATCTCTATAGTAGCTTTCATTCCCATTTTTGATCCGTATCTAAAAGAACCACTCCTAATCATTCTCCACATAGTCATGTCTGCGGTACTATCAGGAAACCATGCAGCGATCCCTTCTAAATTACTAGAACTTGCATAGGCCTTTCCATATTTTAATGCAAAAAAGATTGGACTTCCGAAAAGATAATTGACCTTCTGAGCTTCTATTCTATTCTCCTTAAAAAATTTAGTCCAAATAGGATCTTCTTTAAAGGCATCTGCTAGTACTTCCGCAGCTTTTTTAATATCAGTTTTCTGTACTTTATACAGATCATCTAAATCATTATTCATATAATAATTTAAAAAAAATTCAAATATAATAAATTTGGAGACCAGTATTCAACTTAACATTTTCCACGGAATTTTCATTGAAATCAGACTCTGAATTTCACAATTCTATAAATTACTATAGTGATAAAATCAAAAAAATTAAGCACGGATTAGTAGAAATTGAGATTATCGAACATATCTAATCTAGATTCAAATTGATGAAAACAAATTCTTTTTTTGAAAGAATTATTATACATATTATTATATAACAAAACCATTTATGGCTCGGTTCGTATAGTGGTTAGTATTGGGGACTAGATTAGTAATGTATACTAAACTCCCTTCTGTGAATCCCTAGAGACGGGTTCAATTCCCGTACCGAGCCCTTCTTATTTTTATAATTGATAAACGGGGTAAATTTGGCAGATTTAGATCCAGATAAGCTTAGAGACCTACCAGGATGGGAAAGAGATGCACCAATTCCATTGTGTATGGGGGGAGACTATCGAGCATTAACATTTTGTTGTAAACCAGGTTATTCACTGACATTTGCCTTTAAATGCAGAAGAGATGAAAAATTAGGTGAGCTCGGGCTTAGTCCAGAAGACCTTATTAAAATTAAGGAGGAATTTTCAAAAGAAAATAACTGGGATTCTGAAGTAGTTTGTTTTAATTCTCTATCTTATTGTTGCATGAGGAGAAATGGTTGTTCAAGAAGAGATATGGCATTGGCAGAGAAGTACCCAAATATGACAGTAGAGGATATAATGATGATATATTTTAAAAAAAAAAAGGAATTGTCCAAAAGAATTTTGGAGTGTATTGAGGATCTTGAAGGAAAAAAGAAGATAAAACCACTTTTAGATTTATTCTAAAAATTCATATTTCTCACATGAAAAAAGAGAAATTTTATATACTAATATTTTTTCCCTTTAATTAAGATGATCCTTGAACAAGTTCTGCCTCATCCTTATCGAGATGATATTTATATTAATGAGATAATAACTCCTCACAATAAAGTTTCACAAGGCGACAAACAAATGGTAAATCACCTCCTTTTAAAAGAGGTCGCAAGGAGAGGGTTAGAAATATCTGCCTAAAGTTATTCTTTCTGTTTAAATTTAGAAAATTAAAAAAAAAGAAATAAAGAATTAAAATTATTTATTGATTTTTTTACATATTAATGGAACTACATACCCTAATATAAATGTAGCTAATGCATATCTGGCAAATCGATAATAAACACTATCAATAGTTATAAGATATTCAAATGGTACATAGACGACAAGTAAAATAACTATCATTATTATAATGTTTAATATCTTCTTTTTATATGTTAATTGAGAGGGATCATATTTAATATATTCCTGCTCCAATAGATACCCTATACCAAAACCTAATAAAGCCCCTCCTACTTGAGCGAAACCACCATCATCAGCATAAAGTACAGGTGGTACAACTAATCCTAAACCAGCATTTGGAAATATAAGAGTACCGATAATTAATAATAATATAGCGACTGCGGCTGTTAAGATTATTTTAGCAATAAAGTTTAATTTGTTGAATTGCTCCGAGAAAAGTGGTTCTGCATATATTATTAAAAATAGGACTCCGAGACCGATTAAAAATCCTCCGACTACATCTTGAAGATCATGTACTCCTATAATCATTCTTGAAATTGCAATGAGGAATACTATAACTGAGAGAATGATTGGAACAATTGGTAGATTATTCTTTTTAAATTTGTCCTTAAATTCATTTGCTGAAAATCCCCAAAAGGCAGTAGAATTTTGTGTATGACCTGATGGAAATCCATAAGAAGGCTCTTCAAAACCATATTCATCTCCTACATTTTGGGGAGGGCCTGGTCGAGGATCTTGACCTATAGATTTCAATAATTGATTAATATATTGGGAGATTAACAAAACTACAGCCAAATTTTTTGCATAACTCTTATTATAGGCTAAATACAAAATTGCTACGATAATTATAAAAACAATAGGTTCCCCAAGGTAGGATATTACTTTGAAGATACTCCGCACAGTAGAACTCGAACTATAGAAAGCTTCGTTAAATCCAGTATAATATAGAATTAATCCGACTACTAATGTAACTAAAGCTGTAATTCCAATAATCAATAAAGCTCTTTTTGATAGAAATTCTCTTTTTTCAGACATTTTTTTTTAACCAATTTAAAATTGATTAAAATTCTATGTGTTATAGAGATTAATAAAGTTTTGTACAACAATTACCAATAAAAATCAAAAATTACCAATAAAAAATATGTAAAAAGAATAAAATCTAATCTATCTTAATATCAGTTTGTTTTTCATCAATTTTTTTAAGTTTTACTTCTAAAATACCATTAGTATACCTCGCTCGTGCATAATCTGAATTGATTGCCGAAGGTAACTTCACTTCTTTATAATAGCTTCTGCCTTTTACCTTAGTTTTTGACGATATCGTTAATGAATCTCTGGAAGCTTTTAATTCAATTTCATCTTTGGTAACACCAGGCATTTCACAAATAACTATAATCTGCTCTCCTTGCTCATTCACTTCTGTTAAAGGTTCTCTAACTTTTTTAACTTCTGGTTCTCCAGAATATGGTTTTGCTTTAAGGTTACCAAAAGAATCAATAATAGGTTTACCATCAGGGCCAATATTAATATTAAAACCATACATTATTGGAAAACCAAATTTACCCTTATTTTTAGTAAATTCTCTCATAATTTCTTCTGGTGAGAGATTTTGAAACTCAGGGGGCATATTACCTGTAATTTTTTCAAAAATATCTTTAAAAAGGTTTCGGAAATCTTTAGATCTAAATAATTTATTGGGATCACTGAAAAACTTATTTGGGTTTTCAAAGAATTTAGAAAAGTCAAATAGTTCTCTTTTTTCTTCATCCTCATCCTCGTCTTCATCATCATCTCTATTCTTTTTCGGCATGTTCATCCCTCTTTATTATAAAAACAAATTATTAATTATTAATTAAATTTAATAGGCAAAATTTTTAATTAAATATTATAATAGCTAAAAACTAAATAGCTTATAATCTAGAAAAAATTGTTTGGATTAATAAATTTATTCTACATATAAACTAAGTTATTAAAAATTGAAAATTGGAGATGAGATTAAATTGTATTCTGAAATTTCGGATGATGAGAAGGAAATGTATATCTCAGTCCTACAGGAAGCTCCGATAATGCCTTTTTCTAATTTTGTTTCACGTGGTGATATCCCGGATAAGGTGGATATTTCTAGACCCCGGAGCTATATAGATCGAGAAGTATATAGACTTGTACAACAAACATCTAGAGATAAAGCAAGCCGACTAATCCCTATTCTAGGATCAGCTGGAACTGGAAAAACTCATGCTTATCACTCATTCAAAGATAAAGAACGTGAAAATAGGAAGAAATTGGAGGGAACTGAAGAATTAGAAGAAGTAGATGCTAGTAAATTTGCTACATCTGCAGATTGGACTATTGTATATGTTCCAAGTCCTCCGGCAAGTATTCGAGTTTTACTCCACGTATATACATGTATTATTGAAGAACTTGGAGCAGAACTTATTGATATTGTATCTGAGAAATTAGTTAAAAAATGGGGAGGAAGTAAAAAGGGGATTTTCCAAAAACCTAAACTGGATGAAGTAATTCAATTAGGTATTAGAGAATTCCCTGGTGTGTTTGCTGATTGTGTTAAAGCTTTAGTAACATATCAATTAGATAAAAATAAAAAACCTCTTGCAGAGAGATGGCTTCTTGGAGAAGATTTAGATGATGAAGAATTAAATGAGCTTGGGATTAATTCTGTACTTGAAGAAGATGATGTTTGCCTTGCTATGATTAAGATAATTACAGAGTATTTAGATAGTGTGCTGATCCTTTATTTTGATGAGTTAGAGAGCCCTTATAGGATGTTAGGGGAAGCTGCAGAAATGAAATTCCTTGAGATTCTAAAGAGATTATATAATGAAGTTAAAGGATTAGTTATAACAATAGCAGTATTGAAAGAAATATGGCCTAGGATTATTGAAATTGCAGATGCCCCTTTGAGATCACGAATGGAACCAGAACAAGAATTAAAACCATTTAGCTTAAATGATTTAAAAATTTATTTCTCAAAATCTATGGAAGCCTTCTGGGAAGATAATAACTTAAATCCTCCACTATATCCTTTATTCCCATTAAATGAAAAATTAATCGAAATGATATTTGAGAAAACAAAAGGGAATCCAAGAAATTCTATTAAGCTTTGTAGAAGGTTCATAGATAAGATCGTTATGGAAGAAATGACAGTAGATGAATTATTGAAAGTGGGAGCAGATATTGTTGCAACTGCTAAACCAAAAGCAGAAATTGAAGAAGAAGTGATTGATTTTTCCAAACCAAGAGAAGTTATTAAGAAAACAATTGAAGATATTTTAGCAGAAGAAGAGTATTCTATTGAAGTAAATCCTCAATCAGTTGCTGGAGCCACTTTAAAATGCATAAATATGGTGGGAGAACAGAAAGGAAAGAAATATAAAACAGAAATGGAATATAAATTCAAGCTTGGGAAAAGAACTCAAACTTTAGCAGCTTTAATTCAAGCTGAAGGCAAAAAATGGGGTTTAGAGATACCTTCTATAAAAACATTTGATAGAAGTGCTGGAGTAGCAGGATATTATGCTGCGAAAAGATTAAAAGATGCAATTGATGAAAAAGCAATTGACAAAGCTTTATTAATAGTCCCCACTGGATCTAGTGGTGCTAAATTTGAAAGTATTTTACAAAATAACCCAAACATCCATAAAGTTGAGTTAAATAATGAAACCGGGGAAAAACTAATTGCAAATGCCCTTAAATATCCAACATTAGAAGGTTGGCAAATTGCAAAAATAATTTTTCCTGATATTGGAGAATATAAACCTCCTCAAGTTGAAGAGCCTCCATCTAATGAAGAAAATGCTGAATAATTTTCTTTTTTAAATTTTTTTTAAAAGGTCTCTAATTTTTTCATCAATTCCATCTAATTCATTTGCTAATTTAGAAGCCCTTTGTGTGTTGTTTTTTAATGTTGTTAAGATATCAACTAGCTCATGTTCTTCAAAAGTGAGTGAAATTTCAATTAACCTATCTATTGGTTCAGCAAAATTATCATATATTTGTAATTGATTTACTGCCAAATTAGATAATATTTTATCCATTTCCTTGTAAAGGATTTCACGTTCCTTTATTAAATCAGGAAAAAAGCCTACTTGTTCCCCTTTATTTTGTAAAAACGAAGCAATCTCTTCTTCTTGTATGATGACCGCTAATTCAGCAGCTTTTAAAAAACTCTTCTTTGCTTTTCTATAGAATTCTTGATTTAATAAATCTTCAGCAATTTTTAC
>JAEOTV010000186.1 GCA_016839635.1 Promethearchaeota archaeon
GTTCTTGCCCAGAAATTGAAAGAAAATGAAGTTAAAATTACCGAAGAGTTACTCTCAGTTCAAGGGACACCGGTAGATTTGAAAGGTTATTATAAACCTGATGATGAAATTGCCGAGAAAATGATGCGTCCGAGCGAGACTTTTAATGCTGCGCTCGATGCATTATAATTTCAAGATTTTTTTTTTACTTATTTTTAATTGAAATAATATTATTATTCAGCACTTAACATGAATTTTTTGCTGTTCTTAACAAAATTTGATCTGTTGAATCAATTCAAAAACATTAAATGGTTTTACCTTAAAACAAATTGCCCCTGAAGCTAACACTTTTTCTTTCACGCTTGAATCGCCACTTACAATTATAATTTTTGCGGTTTTTTCTAATTCCAAAATTGCTTCAGTTGCTTCAATTCCATTTTTATACGGCATATGATAATCCATTATGATGTAATCTGGTTTTTTTATGAATGTTTGGAATTTAGTAACAGCCTCTTCACCATTTGTAGCATTATCAATTATCTTAAAACCTGTCAAGACGAAGATTTTATTATAAATCTCTAAAACAGAAGGATCATCATCTACAATAAAGACATTCATAACTTCGTCCACCGTTCTCAAGAATAAATAATATAAATGAAATAAAATTTATTTATTGATTAAATATGCCTAAATAATCTAGGACTTTGTTTTTAATTTTATCCATCGTAATTGTATCGGTAATTTCTTCCAAGTAATTAATTGTAAAAGTGAGCTTACCAGCGACTGTTTCTACAGGGATTATAAGTTCTATATAGGGAGTTCCGGATGTAATAAATATGAAGGGATCTAATTCCAAGGACCCATATTTGTCAGGATAATCCAACCTACCTAGATTAGTTATTGCTAAAACTGGCATTTTAGGAATTTGCTTTCTCGCGCTCTTATTTGCAATATTTTTTTCATCACTGCTAAAAGTATGAATTTTTTCATATCTACTGAAATTCGATGGTACTAAAAGAGGGATACATTAAATTAAAAAAAGTTAAAGGTGTTAGAAAGCGTTTTTATGAGTTAACCTCAATTGCTTATTATAATTATCTCCAATTATTTCGAATCCTCAAATCAAATTCTGAATTATATTCAAGATTGAATCTCCTAAATGATGAATTAAATGTAAAGAGGTCTGAATTCAAAAATATCTATGGATATTCAATTATAAATGCCCAAGTTAATCAATTTTTAAAGGCATGGCCCTTGGTTGAGAAATTAGTTTTATTGTTCAAGGAGGCAATGGAGAGATTTAAAGAATGAACATTTTAAAAGGGCTTTTTAATTTAGATTTAAATGTCGTATCTCAAACTAAAAAAGAGTAACCATCATACTACCCAAAATTAAATCGATTAGAGCGAAATTCAAGTGATATTTGGGAAGCTGTGAAGTAAAGGACTAATTCCTTAATAAAAAAAGGAAAAAATCAATTTTTTATTCCATGAATAAAAAGATGAAATAAAATGACAGAAATTAAATTTCCAGAACGGTTTATTTGGGATGCTGCAACATCTAGCTATCAGATTGAAGTATTTTTAATTCAAATTTAAGAATCTTAAATTTAAAAAAAATGATGAAAATTGCTTTTCATTAAATTTAAATATCAAATATAATATTTCGCATTTAAACATGTAAATATTTGACATATATTGATGTATTGATATAAATAATGAGTACTAAAAAATTAGTTGAGAATATTGAACAGTCAATGAAGAGTGGATATGTCAGTTTGCTTATTTTATTAGCTCTTGAAAAAGAACCGGCTAATGGTTATAAATTAATGAAAAAGATATCTGAGGAAACTTTTGGGGAATGGCGACCAACTAATTCAACAATGTATCCCTATCTTTCCAATCTCACAAATAGGGGATTAATTCAATATGAAAAAAAGAAAACAGGGCAAAGAGAAAGCAAAGAATATTCCCTCACAACCAAGGGTAAAGATGTTCTAAAGATGTTGGTAGAAAAACAACAAGAAATGAATTTATCTTTATTAAGTATGATTTCAACCGTCTTGGATGTTAAAAGCCTCCCAAGTAATTTTCTGGATTTTTTTAATCAATCTTATCGTGAACATATCCTAATAGATAAATCTAATAAAGAAAAAGTTGACATTCTCAGCCAACGAATTGAAATTATAAATTTAATTCTAGAAATCATCGAAAAGAATAAAGTTGAAATGGAAAAAGAATTAGAAAAACTAAAAAACAAAATGAGTAAATAAGAACATGGGTGTAATACTAAAAATCGCATTACGTAATATGAAAAGGCGTAAAACACGTTATATTCTAACAACGATAACACTTGTTATTAGTGTTGCGTTGTTTGGTGGTGTTTTAATTGTATCGGATTCATTCAATGTAATGATGCTGGATACGATAGATGAGCAGTTAGGTACTGCAGATATCTTAATTAGATCTGCTAATAGTACTGACGGTTGGTTTGATCCTGATGAAATTAATAGTGAAATTGAAGATATAAGACATATTGAATCGACAGCTTACCGGATTTCTGGTTTCAATGTTTATATTAGTGCAACTGGTAGTGGAAACCAAGTAGACAATAGCACAAGAACCGGGATATATGGTATCGATCATCAAGATCCAGATGAACGAGCTTTAGGTGGAAAGCCTTTTATATTAGATTCAGTGAGTACTGATGATACAATTGAAGAACTGCTTAATTATATGCACAAGGATACTGGAGATAAAGTAATGGTTATTTCTGAATCATTAAAAATTCAATTAGGAAAAAATTTTAAAGTAAATGATAGTGTTTGGATCCTACCAAATGAGGGAGAATTTTTGGGCTATGATCCTCTAAATACAGGAACTTGGCTTGAATATACTGTTGTAGCTATAATAAGGGATATAGGTGAAGGGAAGGATTTCGATCCAGATAACCCATCAGAATCTTCAATGAACCTAGTAGGATTTGGTGGAGGAGGACAAGGTATATTTGCAAATATTAATAATACTCATGAACTAGTAGATGGCACAGAAAATCATACTGGTGAATATAATCTAGGTGTTGTAGGTGTTGATAATATTTATACCGTATCTTCTGTAGTCGAAGACATTGAAAATACATTAGAAGATCTTAATGATGCAAGAGATTGGAAAGTTAATGACTTAAAATCAAGTAATTTAGAGATGATAGGTACTACAATGAGTACATTAAGGACTGTCTTTCTAATTTTTGGTTTAGTTGCATTAATTCTCTCAATTATACTAATGATGAATATTTTTAACATTATTAAAAAAGAACAGGAATATGAAACTGGTATGTTCCAAGCAATAGGAGCATCTAAATCTGAAACTTTTAAACTATTTTTAACACAAGGTATGGTGATGGGTATAATTGGAACAACATTAGGGACAATATCTTCCTATTTCATATCATATGTAATTTTTTCAGTCACATTACAAACAATTCAAAGTATTGCAGCCTCATTTGGAGGACTCTCAATTTCAAATTTTGAAATTGTTTTATTACCTATGACTCTAATAACAACATTTATAGTCGGGTTAGTTTCTACAATTTTTGCTTCACTTTACCCTAGTTGGAAAGCAAGTCGCAAACCTATCATTGAATGTTTAAATCCAATCGAAGAAAAGTCTAAAAGGGAGAAAAAACATTATTGGAAAAGAATATTACTCTTCATTTCAGGGAGTCTACTTATCTCTTCTGGGGCAATGCTTATGATTTTTACACCTGAAACTACAACGGCATTTGTGCCATCTGCACAATCAATGCCTGGGATGGATCAAGGAATGGTGGTTACGATGTTTGCTCCAATTTTAATCTTATTTGGGATTATTTGGGTAATTGTACTTAGCATAAAACCACTTAACAAAGCTTTCATAGTTTTGTTTTCTCCTTATCTACGGAAAACAAGATTATTAACTGAAAAGAATATATTAAGACATCGAAAAAGAACAAGTCTGACATTTACTATGATTGCTTTAACAACAAGTTTTCTTATAGGGATGAGTGTAATGATGGATTCAATGAGAGCAGGTATAGGTACCACCATTGATAACTTTATGGGGGCAGATATTCGACTTTATACTTTTAATACTCCCAGATCTTTCGAAGAAGGCCTTATTAATCAATCAGGAGTAGATGATGTTATGGGAGTAACTCATCAAAATGCACAAATTCAAATAGATAGCGATTGGATTGGTCATAGCTTACTTGAGAGTGAATATAATACTTCAATTATGATGAATATACTAGACACAGAAAAAGCTAAAGAACATCTAACTAAAACTGTTATAATTTCCCCTACACCAATGACTCTTAATGAAATGTTGGATGAATTGAGAATTGGCAATAATATCATAATTGATGAAGATTTTGCTGATGATTATAATTTGAATGTTGGTAGAAATTTATCTGTAAAATTTTCACTAGGAACAACTTATGCGAATCTAACCGCAATACTTAATGCAGATGATTATAATGCTCATGAAGATACATTTATAGCAAATATGACAGTTATCGCAATTATTCGGAGCATTCAGGGATTTTCGTCACTAGATCTATTGGGTGCTCAGAGTGCAGGAAAAACTTATAATATGTTTATCTCTTGGGAAACTTACGAAGAAATAGCAAATAAGAACTTACCTGGAGGAGGTACTGATCTAGTTTTCAGACAATTAACTCAAACGGGAAACCCTATGTTGGATTTAGCTCAACCAAATTGGTTTGACTTTTCTGGTGTTGAGACTATTCTTAATAGCATTACTGGAATTGATTATTATACAACTAGAATGGATTATTTTACACCTACAGCTTTTAACGGTTCAATAATAAATTATGCTGGTTCGGTTGCTGGTATTCATACAAATTCAACTGCTAAACTTAAGTCTGATTCATACTTTGGAAACAATAGTATTGTAAGCAAAAAGGTTGGATATGTTGGGTCTACAATGGAAGAATTACTCAATACTACAGAAAATGTATGTGTAGTGGATGAAGCTTTCATTAAAAATAATCCTGCAATAGGAATCGGTGATAATTTAACAATTTTTCCACAACAATTCATATTGGATACTATTTATGCTGGAAATTTTCCATATATCACAACGCTTATTCCTTATAATTATACATCAATATTAGGAAATACTGCAAATTTAGCACTCTCTGATGATATTTACCTATCAATTGTGAGTAATCGGGAATGGCTTGCATTCAATATAACTACAAGTTTATTTACACCTAATTTATATAAGGCGATAAATGTCACAATTGAAACGTCAGTAAATGCCTCTGTAGATAAGCTGGATTTGGAAGCATTTAACATTTATACTAATACATTTGAAAAACTAGGTTCTATTAATAATATCATTGAAACTAACAATACTTTTACTTTTGATTTAAACCATTATTATGTTGATCCAATGAATAATATTAAATTAAGAATTGTAGGTTATAATTCCACTTATAATAATAACTATAATTTAACAATTGATAGTCTAAAATTTGGAGTAGCTAGATCCGCGTATCCAATAGACGCCTCAACATGGCCAAAATTTGAAATCATTGGAATTATAGAAGCCCCCACATTATATAATACTGAAAAATACAATTGGTATGCTGGTTTTGAGTCAGGTTATGATATTAGTGGAAATTCAATATTTATAAATTATGAAAAAGCAAGAAATGTTATATATTCTGACTATAGAGGATCTAATTATTCTAATGATAAGGTAACTTCAGTGCTAGTTCACTGTGATCACCCAGAAAATATAACAACTCATAAAAATTCGTTGTTTCAAAATCTCCATTTTATGGTAGGGGGTTATTGGTCAATAATAGACCTCAAAAGTTTTACTCTCTCAATTCGGACCAATGTTTATGACTGGTTTACGTGGGTGGAGAAAGGAGTGCACGATGAAGATGTTTTAGAAGAACAAGTTAATTATATAGAAGATCGAGGTTATCTTATAATATTTTCTTTTACAAAATCATTTATGAGTTCTACTTTCCAAACAATGATTAATTTAATCGTTTTCATTATGAATGGTTTGCTTATCTTTGCGATAATAATTGCTATGATTGGATTAACTCTTCATAGTCTTCTTACAACCATGGCACGGAGAAGGGAAATAGGTATGCTCAGATCAATAGGATTAAGCAAAAAAGGTGTAATTCGTTCAATATCAGGAGAAACTTTAATTTTAGCACTTTTGGGTGTATTAACAGGTATATTTGCAGGATTAATACAAGGATCTTTGATGGTGGATGCTATGCCTTCCGGTGGATTCCTCGCAGTTACTTGGACAATTCCTTGGTTAACTATTGGTATTTTGGTAATGACAGTTTTAATAACCGTAATTCTGAGTTCAAGATATCCCGCAAAATGGGCAGCTAACTTGAATATAATAGACGCGGTGAGAACAAGATGATTGATTTATATAAAGTAAACATAAGAGGTTTAGAAAATGTCAATTAAAAAGAAAAAAGTGAGGAAAAATGAGGATGAATAAAGAAAGAAGAGCAACAGCAAAAGCGGTTGCAATTGATCCAAACATTGTTCTTACTGTACAAGATCTCACTAAAACGTACACTATAGGTAATTCCACAATCACAGCTTTAAACAGAGTTAATCTTACAATTAGAAAAGGTGAATTTATTGCAATCGTTGGCCCATCTGGTTCAGGGAAAACCACTTTAATAAATTGCTTAGGTGCTCTTGATTTCCCAGATTCTGGTAAAATTATATATAATGTTGATGCGAAAGGCATGGGACTTGATATAATGCTAATGACTAATAAACAACACAAAAAAATGCGATTGAGAAAGATTGGCTTAATTTTCCAATTTTACAATCTTTTTCCTATCCTTACAGCTTACGAGAATGTAGAGCTTCCGATGGTAATTGATAAGAAAGATCCAAAATTACGAAAAGAAAAGGTAAAAAGTCTGTTAAAAAGGATTGGATTAGAAGAACGAATGGAACATCGCCCTCCACAGATGTCTGGTGGCGAACAACAAAGAGTCACGATAGCTAGGGCTTTAGTTAACGAACCACTTATTATTCTTGCTGATGAACCTACAGGTGAGCTCGATACGGAAACAACGATAAATATTATGAAAATTTTTCTTGATTTAAAGAATGCTGGAGAATCAATTTTAATGGTTACCCATAATAGAAGGATAGCAGAAATAGCGGATAGAATTATAACTCTTACTGATGGAGAATTTACTAATGAAAAAAATGGAGGAAAACCAATTAAAGATATTTATAAATTCTAAATTGGAGGATAAAAAGATGAGGAAAGCAAAAAAGATGAAGGAAATTCAATTTTTAAATTCTGTACTTCAAGAAGTCAAAGATTACGAATTAATAAACCCCACTACAATGATCCAAACTTTTGATTTAACTAAAGTTTATAATATTACTGAAGGGATTGAAATTAGAGCCTTAAATGGTGTTAGCATAGATATTAAGAGGGGTGAATTTGTTTCAGTTATGGGCCCGTCAGGTTCAGGGAAAACTACCCTTCTAAATATGATTGGGGCTCTTGATAATCCTACTAGTGGTGCTGTGTATATAAATAGAACAAATGTAGCTCATATGAATGATGAACAGCGAACCAATTTAAGACTTAAAGAAATTGGGTTCATTTTTCAGTTTTATAATCTAGTGCCAGTTCTTTCAGCTTATGAAAATGTAGAACTTCCAATGGTTTTTGCAGGTAGAACAAAACGAGAAATTGAAAGAAATGTTACTAAATTTATTGATCTTGTAGGTCTAATTGAGAAAAAAGATTATCTTCCTTCAGAGCTCTCAGGTGGGGAGCAGCAAAGAGTTGCAATTGCACGAGCATTGTGTAATGAACCTTCCATTCTCATAGCTGATGAGCCAACAGGTGAACTTGATACTAAAATGGGTATGGAAATAGTTAAATTACTTCGAGAGCTTAATTTAGAACTTAATCAAACTATCTTAATGGTCACTCACGACCCTATGATTGGTGCTCTTGCTGAAAGAATGTTAAAAATGCGAGATGGAAAAATTATTGAAACCGTAATTACTAAAAATTAAATTTAAGATATCCTATTTTAAGATAAAATTAAAAATAGTACATTAATCCTCCAAATTGATCTACGATAGCACCATAGGGCTTCATTTTGAGGGATTGAAATATTAATTAGTAATCAAATTCATGAATAATTTCATAATGCTGGGAGAATTTGTCATGTCTTAAAAGTACGGTTTGCGCTTTTTGAGGAACGTAGGATTTTTCATACTCTTCACCAGCAAATTCTTTAACGGCATTTAAATCATCAAATATCATTATGGTGATAAATTTAACCTCATCTTCTTGTGAATGTCTTAGGAGACTTATTTTTCTATATCCATTTATTCTTCTTTTTTCAATAGATGGAAAAATTTCCTTTTTCAGCAAATTTTCATAAATATCAGCATTTTCAAATGAAGTCCATCCATGCCAGATTCTTGCTATCATTTTTCAAAGCTCTTTAACTATTATTTGTCTAATATATTTCTAGCCAAAGGATCTTGAATACTTCCACTTATACCAAATTTTTTAGCCCATTTTCTTACAAATTTGTTTCTCCCATTGTAAGTATAATCTTGAATAATAACAACTGGAACCATGAAAAGAGCAATTACAAATGGCATAAATGGCCAAGTCAAAACGTTTATTAAGTAGATAATGGAATCTCCACCTTGAATCGAGAGAAGATATCTCGATAATAATTCAATGATACTTAGGATTACAGAGATGCCAGCATATCCTTTAAGAAAATACAAGTAGTAAGTTCCAATCGATCTAAGCTCAGTAGGATAAGCACCATTTCTAACTTTGTTTTGCTTTTTATTTGAATATTCAATCCCAGAGTCAATTAAGAAGAAAGCGGCAGAAAAAGCTGCGATTCCTATAGCGGAGACAACGGGAAGTAGAATTATTATTGTAAGAATTTGTAGAACAGCTGGTGAAGCCCCTGATTGAAAAGTTGAGGAAAAAATAAAACTATGAATAGTTGTTTCATCACTTAGAAGGATTGCTATATTAAAAGCCATTAACGCAGGAAAAATTGATTTGAGAAAAGCTCCTTTAAATTCCATTGGTCGGTCGCGTTCTTCGATTCCATATATCAAAGATCTTCCAACAATTTTTTTATGAAGGATTATCAAGAGTGGTGTAAAAATGTAACCCCCCAGAAAATAAGCTGCTATTGAAAGAATTGGAATTGATAAGAAAATTAGAATCATATCGAACCAGAAGTTTTGAGTTAAGATAGTATATATATTGAATGACCCTTGAAATTGTACATTCAAAAGAAGCATAAAACTAAACAAAACGATAAATATAATCCATATTATCAGCCACTTCTTATATCTCTTTAAAATTTCAAATTTCATAATCTTTTCTCTTTAATATGTATTTTATTATTATATTCTTAATTCTAAGATTAATTTAAAAGTTATTTATCAGACATATTATAATCACTTTTTTAAAAGAAATGTTCAAAAGTTTCACAGAAGTCATAAAAGTAATATTTATGAAAAGTAAATATGGTGGATAATTAATTTCCCAATTTCCAACCTTTTCCTTAATAAGAAACATTTGCTTAGTTGATTAAATGGGCATAATTATATATCTATTAGGAATATTCGTCAATTATTCACATTTAATTAAAAGATAATTTTTTACTTCTTCATGAAAGAAATTAAGAATAATATTGATATTAAAATGAAAAAAAGTAAACAAAAAAATAAAATGAGTATCAAAATTGGGTGTATTAATTCTAACTTAGTCGACTTTTTAACTGCATCCATTAGATATTGACTTGTTAGAAATATTAATGCAAATAAGAATGGAAGTATCATTTCGTAAAGATTAATAACAATTTGAAAAACTTCATTGCCGAAAATACTTAGAAAAAAACTAATAGCATAAAATGGTTTTGATTTTCCAAGTGAAACTTTAAACTAATAATTATCAATTCCCTCTAAAAAGTCGAATATAAAGAGCAGTATCCCATATTATAGTGCTGGTTTTTTGCATGAGACAGCATAACCTCCCAAGCTCTCTTCATGTAGTGGGTTGTTTTTCCCTTTTTCTACCAATAACTATTATTACAAATCCCAAATTAATTATTATAATAATGTAAAGAACACTATTAGAATGGTTTATATTGATGAAGAAAAAGAAAGTAATAATAATTGGCGCTCTAGGAATGGATTTTCATGTTTTTAACACTGTTTTCAGAGACAATGAAGAATATGAAGTAATAGCATTTACTATTGCTGGAGAACAAAATGTTGGTACAATAGAAGGGGCTGAACGATCATTCCCAGCTGAACTTGCAGGAAGACTCTATCCAAATGGAATTCCAATGGTATCAGAAGAGTTGCTTGAAGATATAATAAAAAAATATCAAGTTGATGAAGTTGTATTTGCTTACTCAGACGTTTCTCATGAAGAAGTTATGCATAAGGCTTCAAGAGTTCTTAGTGCAGGAGCTAATTACAGATTGATCTCGGGAAAATTCACTCAAATTAAAGCGAATAAACCTGTAGTTGCTATATGTGCTGTAAGAACGGGTTGTGGAAAAAGTCAAGTTTCGCGGGCTACTTACAGATATTTAAAAAGTAAAGGCTATCGAGTTGTTGCTATACGAGAACCTATGCCTTATGGTGATTTAGTTAAGCAAAATGTAATGCGATTTGAGACGTATGAAGATTTAGATAAATATGATTGCACTATAGAGGAACGAGAAGAGTATGAACCTTATATAGAGCAAGGATTAGTAATTTATTCAGGTGTAAATTATGAGAAAATAATAAGAGAAGCAGAAAAGGAAGCAGACGTCATTATTTTTGATGGTGGAAATAATGAAATTTCTTTTTATATAACTGATCTATTATTCATTGTCGTTGATCCATTAAGACCGGGTCATGAAGTTAAATATCATCCAGGAGAAGTTAATGCAAGGTATGCTGATGCTTTTGTTATAAACAAAATGAATAATGCAAAGCCAGAAGACGTAAGAATTGTTGAGGAGAATTTAGATAAATTGAATCCAAAAGCATTAAGAATTTATACGAATTCTGTTGTAACTGTGGAAGGAAATCAAGATTTAAGTGGAAAGAAAGTAGTTGTAGTAGAAGACGGTCCTACATTGACCCATGGAAATATGTCATATGGAGCAGGATATGTTGCTGCTAAAAATAGTGGAGCTAATATCGTTGATCCTCGACCGTACTTATCAGGCACAATGAAATCAGTATTTGAAGAATTTCCTCAGATTACTGAGATTGTTCCCGCAATGGGATATAATGACCAACAAATTAAGGATATGGAAGATACTCTTAATAACGCTGAAGCTGAACTTATTATTGATGGAAGTCCAATAGATCTTGAAAAATTAATTAAGAGTAATAAACCAATTGTAAGAGTAAGCTACGATATTGAAGCGTTAAGAAGTCCAACAATTGAAGAGACTTTAGATAATTTTATTGAGAAAAATCTCTAAACTTCTTTTTACCTTTTTATATTTTCTATTTTATCATAGCTAGAAAAGGTAAAAGACGTGACTTAATTCTAATGACAAAAAAATTTATTGAATATAACGGAAAAAAATTTTTTATGGAAGAAGATACCGAAAAATATTTGGGGTATCAATTAGGAAATATTGGCTTATCAAATATAGAGGATATCAAGGGTTTAGAGGATTCTGATGAATTAGAATACCTTGATTTATCTTTTAATAATTTAAATATCCTTTCTGATTCTATATGTGAACTAAAAAACCTGAAATTTTTATATTTATCAGAAAACCAACTCACTTATCTACCAGATTGTATAAGTAATTTAGAATCATTAGAACTTATTGAGTTGAGAGATAACCAATTAAATTCACTTCCAGATTCTTTGAGGAAGCTCAAAAATCTTGATTCACTACATATTGACGGAAATCCAATAAAATATCTTCCAGAATCAATAGGATATTTAAAATCTCTTGAATTTCTCACTCTTTTTGAGACAAATTTGGAATCTTTTCCTGAATCAATGAAAAACTTACCTGAATTTCATTTAGACTTTAGTAACAGTAACTTATCAGACTTTCCTGAATCTTTGTTAGTGATTGAAAATCTCGTTGGATTAAGTTTAGTTAATAGCAGCTTAAACGCGATCCCAGAATTTATAGATAATCTCAAGATTCTAAATTTTTTGGATTTATCAGGTAATGAACTAAAAAGCATTCCAGACTCTATTGGAAATCTTTCCCGATTGACATATTTAGGTTTGAAAAATAATAAATTAACAAAACTTCCTAAATCCATAGGAAACCTTAAACATCTGGAAATACTAGATTTGATTGATAATGAATTAACCACTTTACCTGAATCATTTGGAGATCTTAAATCTCTAATAAGATTATATCTAAATAATAATAAAATTTCTAGATTATCCAATTCTTTGCTTGAACTTAATCTACTTGAAGATTTAGATTTAACTAATAACCCTATTATCAAGGATAAGGATAATCATGTTTTAGAGAATTTAAAAAAAAGAAATATTCTAATTTATCAAGATTAATTTACATAGGATACAAATGTTAAATTTTTTTTATCATGGCTAAAAAAAAAAATCGTGTAAAACGCGGTCATCCAATAGCAATTCTCATTGGTCTACATGATAATGATGCTGTATTTTGGAGAATTTTCAGTGAGACTATTAGGTTTTACTTCAAGATAAGACGTGGAAGGAAGAGAAGGAATCAAGATAAAAAGCAATTATATCATTTTCATGAGGAAATCATTAATATCATAAGGCCTATAATTAAGGATGGGATTAGAAGTGTTATTCTGCTCTCCCCACCGAAAGAGGAATATTCAGAAGAGTTTCTTAATCACGTTAATAAACATCACTCATGGCTATTAAAAAAAGGAGATAAACAGGTTGTTTTTTCTAAGATCATAGGTAACCAGGCGAAAACTCAAAAGGATGTGTATTACCTAAAATCACAAGAATATTTTAAAGACATCGTGGATGAAACTTCAAATCAAGAAAGTTTGTTAATATTAGAAGAACTGACAGAAAC
>JAEOTV010000187.1 GCA_016839635.1 Promethearchaeota archaeon
ATTAGCTAAAAAGAATAATCTTTTTGGTTATCTTGAATGTTCCGCGAAAAGTGGAGAAAATGTGGAAGAAATATTTCAAGAAATAAGCCGTTTAATGATGATCAAAGCTGGAGTTTTATAACGGCAAGTTAACTTCTCTATTATTTAAAAATCTCATCTAAATTTTCAATTACCATATCTGGGATTAAATTTTTATCAACATCCTGAGATCTCTTAGAATTAGCTTTTAAATTTTCAATCATTTCCATAGTAGTAACTCCTGTTAAAACAGCTACAGTTTTTATACCTGCCCGATTACCTGCTAGAATATCCGTATTCAAGCGATCTCCAAAAATGCATGTCTTATTAGCGGAAATTTTTGTATCATTTAATATTAAATTAATCCCAAAGGGTTCAGGTTTTCCAAAAATTCTTACTGGTTCTTTGCTTGTACATATTATTAAGGCATTCACCATTACACCGGCCCCTGGTTTAAGACCACGAGCAACTGGTAAGGTTGAATCCGCGTTTGTTGCGTAAAATTGAGCTTTACCTTCCAAAATACATTTTTGAGCTATTGCTAATTTTTTATACTCAAAATTTCTGTCAAGCCCTACAATGACAAAATCAATATCATTATAATTAGAAATTTCTTCTATTACATTGTGTCCTTGAGCTTTTAGTTCTGATTTTAATCCAATTTCTCCAATAACAAATATTTTAGCCTTCTTCTTTATCCTTGTAATTTCAGTAGAAGTTATTGAAGCACTCGTGTAAAAATCAGACACATCACTTTCTATATTAAAATTCTTCAATCTTTTAACATAAGTCTCTCTAGTTGCTGTGGAATTATTAGAATTGTAAACTACTTTGATATTGTGCTCCTTTAATTCAGTGATTATGTTATCGGTATTTGGGATTAATGAATCTCCACGATAAATTACTCCATCTAAATCAAAAATAGCTAACTTTAAATCATTCAGTTCATCAATAAGTGCTCGCATATTTAAAATTAAAACCATCCTACTGGCAATCCTAATAAAAAGATAAAAAGCTGAAAGCCTACTGGGATAAATATAGGGTTTAGAATATTATCTGCCGTATAAACTGGAAAATAATCCGTTATAAAGAAAACTACTGCTCCAATTATAGCATAAACAGGACCTACAATAATTAATCCAATTAAATATGCTAATATTGTTCCTGCTAGAAAACCTTCCACTGATTTAGTGTCTTTGCTCAATACTATTACTTTACGCTTTCCAAGTTTCCTTCCTACTAAAGCAGCAGCAGCATCCGAAAGACAAGCGATAAGTATCCCCGCAAAAAATGCTAAAATGTGAATAATCCCCGTCATGTAGAGCATATAAGAAAAAATAAATCCTGTAATTATATAAATCTGTGGTCCTGCGGCATTTATCTCTTTGTTTCTTAGCATTGATCGAGTTAAAAAATTGAAAATAGAATATTCAGGCCCCCAGATAATTCTAATCAAATCAGGAATTATCGCAAACATGAGTGAACCAATCAAAGCCATCATAAAGAGAAAATCAATTGCTAGGGCAATTGATATGGGGTCTCCTAAAACAAATGGAAAAAGAGAAATTGGTCCCCATATTAATTCATATGCGGGTTGAATTTGTTCAATTAAAACAATTACACTATCACTTATTATACGAGTAACTGGAAAAAGAAGAGTAAAAAAACCAAAATAAGCTAGAACAAGCAGTAATCCCGTTAAATGAAAACTCTTTCTAATTAATTCCATTTTAAAAGTAATTTCCTCTCTATAAGGATTTTCTTTTGTCATTCTATCAATATATCTTCTTAAAACCGGTTTTTTTCCTTCGGATAGATTGGTTTGCGGTTCTTCTAGTTCCATTTTCCTTTTTACTCTCTTAATTATCCCAAAAAAACTGAAGCTGAATATCAATATAATTCCTATCCACCACACCATAAACCCATTATAAGGATAAGGAAAAAATCTCCCAACTGCGTTATAATATCCAAAAATTAAGAAACAAAACCCACATACGACTGTTGAAACTCCACCATACTTATTTTTCTTTCTAAATCCCTTTATACCAATATAAAACAACAAAAACATAAGGGTAAAGAATGCAAATGATAAAGTTAAATTATATAGACTATCAACAACCTCCCAGTAATTCATAATAGATCCTGAAAAGAATTTTATTAATTATTGAAATAATTTATACTCTAATAATTAATTTCGTTTTGAATTATATTAAATATGTCCCCTCATATAAGTAATTTCCTTAAAGCTCTATCAAAAGAAGCAACAACTGAAATTCCATTATATTGCACTGGATATCCTGAATTTGAATTCTTAGATAATTACATAACGCAATATAATCTTAAACCTGAGAAAACAAATCTAGTATTGAATGGTAAAAATTATAATATCATTGAGCAAATGGGATTTGACGCCATCTCTTTATGGGATTTCCGTCGTGGAAAAGGGGGTTATATTTTGGAAGATCAAAGAAGGGTTGATGGTTGGGGGCGTATACATAAGGGAGACTGGTATATGTGGGATGGTGTTTTTAAAAATGAAAAAATAATTGACAACTGGGAACATTTAACACTTCCTTCAAAAGAAAACCTATTGAATTTAAAAAATTTTTTAAAAAGAACAAGTAAAAATTTAGATTATGTAATATCTTTACCTGGATTATTCGAAAAAACCTGGCAATCGATGGGCTTCCATTATTTTGCTAAATGTTTAAAAGATAATATTAAATTTGTAGAAAACGTAGTCTCTTTTTTCACAAATTATTTGAAAACATTAATCAAAATACTCCAAATCTCAGGAGCAAAACTTTTTTTAATAGCTGATGATTTTGGGTATAAAAATAGAACATTCATATCAATGGATATTTGGCGAAAACTATTCTATAAAGAATATAAGATAATTATAGATATTATACATCAGAACAAGCATCATATTATATTACATTCTGACGGATATATTTCTGATATGGTTGGAACTTTTATAGACTTGGGCTTTGATGCGATTCAAAGCCTAGAATCTAGTGCTGGAGTGAATATCTTTAATCTTTTCAAGAAATTCAAAAATCAGATCTGCTTTATTGGAAATCTAGATATGAGTCTCCTATCTTTTGGCACACCACAAGAAGTAAGAGACTATACACTCAAATTAATTACTAAAGCTAAAGAAAATAATTGCTCATTAGTAGTCTCACCATCACAACAAATCAACATAAAATGTAAACCTAAAAATATTAATGCAATAATTGAAACGACTAAAATATTTAAATAATAATTTAGATAATTACTACAAATAGAGTCATCTTAAAATTAATAACAGTGTTTAAGAGTATTATCGTAAGAAATATCTAAACTAAATTAATAAGGAAATAATAATATAATTTAATACATAGTAAGAAATAAAAAAAAATAAATAAAATTAAAATAACTAAATTATATCTAATATAGTAAGTAAGAATGTAACATAATATTATCCTCAAATTATATCCTAATTACAAAAAAATATGATTCCCTTGGAACCCACAACTGAAAATCTTGATGATATCCTCAAAAAGCTTCTCGCAGCAATCCCAGAAGTAAAAGCTGCGGCAATTGTGTCTGCCGAAGGTTTACCAATCGCTTCTGCTCTCCCTCAAGGAGTTGATGAGACGAGGATAGCAGCCATGACCGCTGCACTTCTCTCTTTAGCTGAGAGATCTGTGATTGAGATGGAAAAGGGGGAATTCGACCAATTATACGTCAAAGGGAGTGATGGGTACCTCTTAGTCTTACAAGCTGGTCCCAATGCGGTATTAACTGTTTCTACGACGAAGGATGTAAGATTGGGATTAATATTTTTAGACTGTAAGCGAACTTGCGAAAAAATCGCGAAATTAATTTAGTCTACTTCAATTATTGTATCATTTATTACATCATAATATAAATGGATATAGGAATGTTGTAAAACATCACATTTCTTAAGCGCTAAAGCTTTAATGTTGTATAAATCATCATCAGTTCGGGGAGCTATTCCATCTATTAAAGTAGGAGTCTTAGTCCCACCAATTAGGCAGGGGGCTATTACAAGTGAAATGTGATCGATAAGTTTATGTTTAAGAAATAGAGAGTTCAATGTTCCCCCCGATTGAATTGATAACTTTTCCATTTTATAATCTTGTTTTAGTTTTACAAGCAAATCTTCAATATTAATCTCATTTGGATAATAAATAATTTTTAGTTCTTTTTCATTTGGTAATTCGAACGCGGGATGGATTTTGTTGTTTGTTACTATATAAATAGATTTAAATGAATTTATTAGATAATTGACACCCTTTTTTGTAAGATGTGGTTTGCGATCAATTATTATCATGTTAACATCTTTATGGTTATCCACTTTTTCATGTACGTTAACACCAATTTTAGCTAATACTTTTCCACTAATTAACGCATCCCTTTCCGTTTGAAATAAAAGATCGTAATATTGATAATTTCCCTCTTTAATTCCTTTGATTTTAGGAAAATCACTTTCTTGATCTCGTTCATCGACTTCCCCTGTAGAGATTTTCCCATCTAATGATTGTATGAGAAAAAGGGTTGTTTCAGGTCTTTTCTTATCCATTGATTTCTCACTTTTTTTTGTTATTTTATAATCAAACAGTGTAATATAGTAATATAATTTTTAAAAAAATCATAGGCAGTTGATTTATTAAAAACTATTAATTAAAATAAAATGGAGTTGATTTTAATGGAAAACGATAAAAGCAGATATTTTATTGATATAGAAGATGCTCCTAAATTTACGCAAATGGAAGGCTTAGAGACAACAATTCTTACCGGACTGCATGGTGGGAAAATGACTATGGCGTTAAATGCCACCTTACCTGGACACACTGTCCCTATACATTCTCATAAGCATGAGCAAATTGGCGTGGTATATAGAGGACAAGCAAAACTTCGAATTGGAGAGGAAGAGAGAATTGTGAAGAAAGGAGATTTTTTTTGCATACCCTCAAACACACCCCACGGAGATACTTGTATAGGTGATGAACCTTTTGTTATGCTTGATATTTTTTATCCTTTGAGAAAAGATTTTTTAAAAAAAATGAAATGATGAATTAAATTTTAAAAAATAAATAAAATTATAAGAATAATTGATACAAATGCCAAATAAACAACATTTTTTTGCTATTATAAAACCCTATCGTCAAGATTTCATAGTTAACCCTAAAGAAGAAGAAGATAATATCATGTCTGATCATTTTCTCTACTTACAATCCTTATTGAACCAAGGTAAGTTATTTTTAGCTGGACCCACATTAATACCTGAAGATCCCTTTGGTGTAATAATCCTTGAAACTAATAATGAAAAAGAAGCTAAAAATTTGCTCGAAAACGATCCTTCTGTCAAAGCGAAAATTCAAAATGTTGTAGAATTTAAACCCATTAGGTTATCTCTGACAAAAAACAAATAATTCATCCATTAACTGTAAAAAACCACAAAAAATTAAAAATAGAATTAAAAAAGTATAGGATTAATATTCCAAGGACAATATACACAATTCTCCTATAAATTTGAAAATCTAAGAATTTTCGAATCTTTCTTTTCTTGCTTATTTTCAAGGAATTGAAAAGTCTTAAAGAGTGATAAACTATGATTGTACCAACCATGCAATAAGGGACCACCCATTTATGAGGGAACCCAATTATCCCAATAACTAATCCTGTCCCATGCTCAAGAATCAAAATTGTATCAGTAAATAAGTTACTAACAACAATGTTGCCATTTGCTAACATATCGGCGTCATAAGGATTTGCTAACCAAGGAGACCTTATCTCCCTAATGATTCTTTGAGAGTTCATATCATATATTAATAAACGATTATTCCCAGAGTCAGTTATCAATCTCTTACCATCTCCAATATCATCACAATCTCTTGCCAATCTAAATTTTCCATTTGGGAACTTTAGTTTTAATTCCCAAACTATTTTCTTCGTAGTATTATTAACTTCAATTATCCTGTCATTTCCAGTATCACATATTACAGTGTTACCGTTATCATATCGATCAGGATTATGTTGATGATTTAGAAGTGTTAAATTAGAAGGAGCTCCATACCACCAAATTACTTCTCTGGTTTCACTATAATTTACCTCAATCACCAAATTAAAATTATTTAATGATATTAATACAGAATCAAATTTTCTTCCAAAATTTGACCCATTAATAAAATCAACATCATTCAGATGTGTCCATGAACTTATAAGCGATGATTGGCCTTCTAAAAATGAGAGATCAGTCCAACCACGATCAAGGCTAAATCTCGTCCAATTTATATGTGTGTTATTTAATGCATCCCAGCTCCATAAAATTTTAGAAGGATTATTTATATCTACTTCAATAACTCTGTTTTCTGAAGTATCAGCCATAAGAATATTACCATTTGGCAACATATCACTATCATGGAGAAAATAACTATTTTCTTGGCTTCTCCATTTGACATTTCCAAATCTATCCACAATTACCACATCTCCCCATATGGGTGATACTAAATAACATCCGGCATACTCCCCCTCTGAAACATAATCTACATCACAAGGGCTATTAAACGGCATTAAATTTGGTATTATTAGATAAAAAACTACTGATAGAATTGAAAATATGACCCCCAATCCAATTAATAGTCTTTTTATACTTAGACTCATGATTTTGCGAATTTTAAATTATTCAGAAACCTATATAAAATGCTATGCTAGCACTAACTATGAAAATTATTATAAATATAAAGGAAAATTTAAGCGAAAATCTCCACACACTCACATTATTAGGAACTAGATTAGGAAATTTCTTTTTTAAAATTATTAGAATGAAAACAATTAAAAAATGGATAAAGGAAATATATGCAAAAATAACAGTATTTATAAATAGACCACGCAAGAGAAAGTGAACATTGAAGCTACCAATATAAAACAAAATTCGTTGTATAAAAAAATGACTAATCCCCCCAATTATACCGAAACATACTTTTAACCAAAAAAGGAAATATAATTGTCGGTTTTCCTCTTCACAAAATTGTAAATGTTTATTGTTATTTGTCAAATCCTTCATTTTTAAATCAAATTTAAAAAAAATACCATTTAAATACTTTAAAATCACATATTTCTATATTAAATTTAAGAATATATAATTCTATAATTTACAGAAAAGGTAAAAAAAAATGGTTAGTTTTAATGATATTAAGGAAAGATTATGGCTTATTTCTATTGTAGCGGGGATATTAGGAGCTGTTGCAATTGTTACTCCAGTATGGGGCTATATGTCAGGAGGTTCTTATGTAGCTGGTTGGATATTTGGTTTGATCCTAAATGATGGTGATTTTGACTTTATTAGTACTGATGAACCAGTAGTAATTTTAGGTGATTATATAGCAATAGCAATGATTGTCGGAGTGATTATACTCTTAGTTGGTGGTATTCTTTCTAGAAAGAAAGATAGAGACATTAATCTCTTATACCTTATTGGAGGATTAGTGCTAATTAGTGGGATCATTACGTTTATGGCAGGTACAGCAGCGATTTATCCGGTTTGGTGGTTATATTATACCGTGCATATTGGTGCAATTCTTGCTTACATTGCGGGAGGATTAGGCATCGCTGCGGGAGTAATAGGTATCATGGAAAAAAGAAAATAAAAGCAAAATAATCTAGTCTTTGAATTACTAATTCCTTTTTCTTTATAATTTTAAAATTGATGTATAAAATGATTTTTAAATCATAACTAAAAAAATCACAATTTAAATAGTTTTAGCACCCATATTTCTATATTAATTTTAAGAATATATAATTCGATTATCTACAGAAAAGGTAAAAAAAATGGTTAGTATAAATGATATTAAGGAAAAATTATGGCTTATTTCTATTATAGCAGGGATATTAGGAGTTGTTGCAATCTTTACTCCTGTTTGGGGTTATATATCAGGAAGTGATATTGGCGCTGGTTGGCTATGGGCTTTGTATATCGAAAGTGGAGAACCTAGTTTTATTCCCTTTGATGAAGAAATTGTTCCCTTGGGTATTGTTGCAACTCTGATTATCGCTGCTGGGGCATGTCTATTACTAGTGGGGGGTATACTTACAAAAAAGAAAGACAGAGAGATTAATCTTTTATATCTTATTGGGGGAATTTTGCCACTTGTTGGTATTATTACATATATG
>JAEOTV010000188.1 GCA_016839635.1 Promethearchaeota archaeon
ATAGCTAGTTGTTAGTGATCTATGAATTTTTGCTAATCTATTGAATTTTGATTTGTACTTTGGGCTTAATAATGTACCTCTGGCATCTCTAGATCCTCTAATAATGGTTCTAGGACCAATCGGGCTATAAACCCTTTCATTGCTTTTTCTTTTTTGAATTTCTTCTTGAGTAAAAGCTCTACGAGGGCTATCATCAAGAATCCGTGAATACACAAATCCACAATTTAAGCATACATAAAATCCATCCTCTTCAGATACCTTTGGTGAATCACAACAAGAGGGCCCTTCCTCTGCACTATCCTCGAAGAAGTCATCGTCTTCGAAATGAGCTGGCATTATTAAAAAAATGTAAATGGATAGTTATTAAAATTTTAATATTTTTCCTTAGAATTACATAAATTATTAAATATAAAAGTTTAATCTATTTTTAAGATAGACTTGTAAAAATTTAAATCTTAATCTTTTTAACTAGTATCTTAAAAGTTAAATAAATAAGAATAAAAATTAAATCAACCTATTAATAATAGTATGTCATCAGAAGCTTCTAACTTTATTAAAGTGATCTCACGGTTTTTAGACTCTAAATCTGTAAAAATTGATAAATTAAAAGAAATTGATGATGTTTTAAAACTTCATCTTGATTTATATAAATTTGTTGATAAAGAAGAATCTACAATAATGAAGCAATTGCTAGATATTTCCACAATTGAAGATGCTTCCAAATTGAATAAGGATAACCCATTTGAGACTTTAACTGAAATTGAAGAGACCGATGATTCCTTAGAAATAACAAAAGTTTTGAAGCAGAAAATTGAGGATCTAAAAGCGAAATATCCTACTTTAGAGACAAAATTAAAAAAAACAATAACCATTAGTTCTCTTATTGCAAGCATTAAGGAGGAAAGAGAAGGTATTGATTCTGTTGGTCAAAAGGTATTAGTATGTGGATTAGATGCCGCTGGTAAAACATCATTGTTATCCAAATTTGGAGGGCGTTTAGGGATAAGTGATATGATAGCAACACATCCAACTAAAGGAGTAGTGCGGATGAAATTTGGTAACAGTAAACTTTCGCTATTTATGTGGGACCTTGGAGGTCAAGAGGAGTACCGAGAGCGATATTTAAACAATCCAGAGCAATACTTCATCCAATTGGATTTATTGATGTATGTAATAGACATCCAAGATTCCGATAGATTTGATGAATCTCTTCAGTATTTAGAAAAAATTCTAGATTCAATAATTATGTTAGAAGAAACACCTTTTATATTAATCTTCATCCATAAATTTGATCCTGATTTAAAAAACGACACAAAAACACTCTTAAATATTGAACTTTTAAAGGACAATTTAAATGAACTTCTAAAAAGTAAAAAATTTGAATTTGAAATTGAAATTTATTTAACATCAATATATTCTCTCATTTCACGTGAACCTCAATTTGCAAAATACGTCAAAAATTTAATGACTACGCATCATTCTCTGACAGATCCAACTGTTAGGAAAGTTGAGGGTCTCGGAAAAACATTGGAAGAAACATTAAATGCGGTTATTCGACTCTCGGAAAGTATTTCTACTCAACTCAATGATCTTGATAATCGCCTTAGAGCTATAGAGTCAGGTGCATTTCAAGTTGCGCAAAGTGGAATCCCTATTGAAATTGCTAACCCAAATCAACCTTCAGCAAGACCTCAAGAAAGTGCAAGACTACAAGTTTTAAATGAGTTAAAGGATTTATTTGGGAAGAGACGAAGGTTAGATCTGTAAGAACCAATCTAACTTCTCTTAAATCGCTCTTTTATTGTTTTATTTATTGCTAAGAAAAAAATTATAATTAAAATACTAAAAGTTAGTAAGAAATAGCCTATATTTTTGTATAACATTGAATTTATTTGTTGATATTGAATTCCAAATGCTATAAATTGTTCAAAGTATGTTAATATTTGCAAAACAAGTGGACCAGTTAGATATATTGTTATTAAAAAACCCATTATCCCAAAAATGCAACCAAATATAACATCTGAAGGATAATGTACGCCGAGCTGAATTCTTGAGAAGGAGACAATTAAGGTGATTATTAAAATTATAATTGTTACAAAAAGTGAATTCAAAAAGAATAATCCAAATAATAAACCTTGTGCCATAACATTATAAGAATGCCAAGACGGAAAACTTTTTGAGGAAGGAGTTCGCTCAAAAACTATAATTTTACCCTCCTCAAATCTTTCGAAAGGTCTTTTTCTTTTAATAATTTGTTTTAACGCTAAGATTATAATTAATCCTGTGAGAAATGTAGCAGAGATATAAGCTAATAAAAAAGGATCATACCAAATAAATAAATAAAAAGCTATAAAGAAAAGCCATAAAGTTTCTCTTCCAAAAAAAGAAATAAATCTTAAAATTATAGTGATCGGTTTACCTCCTAAACCATTATATTTTAAAATAATCTTTTGGTCCCATTGATCAATTCTATTAGAAAATTCTTTAAATTCCATAATAATTTAGATATTTTGCTTTATTAAAGTGGATTTAATAACTTATAAGTTTCTATTACTTTAGGTATTTTATCCTTAAAATATTCTAAAGAATGTGAATCAGACCCAACAAAAAACTCTATCCCTTCTTTCCTTAACTGTTTCATAACTTCCATAGATGGAAATGTTCTATTTATGGGAAATCGCAAACCTGACAAATTTAATTCTACTTTTATTTTGTTTTTTATGCATAAGCGACCTAAATCTAATATTCGGTTATCAGATACATCACAATCCTTTGTAGGTACGAATTCGTTATTGTTAATATAGCGAAAGATCGTATCAATATGACATACATTTCTGAAAATTTGTGAATTGATCATTTTAATAATTACTTTAAAATAATCATCTATAATTTTTTTCATCGGTATTTTTTCCAAGAGTTTAGTCAATCCTTTTTTTGTTGTAATTGGATAACCAATTATCCATTCGTGAATAGATCCTCCAATAAAATCAAATTCTCTTCCATAATCATCCATAAATTCAATAAGTTGAATCTCCTTATCTTCATAATACTCTATCTCTAAGCCACTGAGAATGAAATCATATGTTTCTTTATAAATATCGATCTCTTCCAGATAATCATTAACCCTCTCATCATAAAAAGGATTAGTCTTGTCATTCTCAACATAATGAAGTTCATAATGATCAAGAAAACAGATATTAATCTGATGTTCTTCTGCTACTTTTATATAATCTTCAAAAGTAGGTCCATCTCTAGCAACATCTACACTCCATGGAGTTGTGTGTAAATGATAATCTGTAAATTTAAATCTCATTAAAAAACAAGATTGATAATTAAAGAAGAGAAATAAAAATTTTGAATAATCAACTAATTGAATCTTCTTTATCAAAATATACTCTGTAAAATAATTCCTTTTCCCCTATTTCAGGGGGAGTTATCTTAGTATATCCTCCCTTATGAATAACACGAATTGTATTCTTGTTTTGAATATGTATATTACCATAAAATCCTTTAATACCTTTTTCTTTAGCGATAATTATGATATGTTGAT
>JAEOTV010000189.1 GCA_016839635.1 Promethearchaeota archaeon
CCTTCTGGAAGTTCTATATTATTGCGTGAACAATAAGAGGTATAAAAGCCATAACATTCATCGTGAAAACAAATCATTTCTTTGATCCCTTGTTTCCTTATATTATCCAGTATGATTGGAGCTCTTTGTTTAATGATTGAATCCCTCATATAATGATGATACACTAAATTGCAAAAATAGTTTCTACCACTAACATATTGTAAATTATCAAATAATTGACCCTGCATATTTTTTTCGTTAATTTTAGCTAATCCACATTTATTTAACACGGGTTTATTTGGATCTATCTCTTTTAACCTGACTTGATCGTGAGGAGTAAAGGTTTTTATCGTTCTTTCAAGTATATTTGGATCAATGTTCAAGGAATTATATTTTTCCTGTAATTCAGTGATCAAATCAAAAGGATGAGAGTTAAATGGGCAATATTCGTCACAAGCGAAACATGTAACGCATTCCTTTAGAACAAAAGAATCATCTCCTTTAATCATTTTATCCATTTCGATTCTTGCTGTTTCCTTATCAATATCAATCCATTGACATCGAGTTAAGCAATCAATATTTTCGCACTTAATACAATTAATTTTATCAAACATTTTTATCCATATCGGTTAGGATTATTGAATATATTAAATAGAAGTTAAAATAAAATGAATTAAAAATCTTATCAAAGTAAAAAAAAAAATTAAGTTTTATAGAGCAAAATTATTAATTAAATTAAGTTTGTTAAAACCCTAATTCTTCTCCTAAAGAAAGCCTACATAAATCGCTTAACAAATAAGGCTTCAATCCTTTACTATCTACATTAGAACCCATCGTTTCTTTACACTGCGGACAAGTAAAAACGCATGCTTCCGCACCATGATCAAGCATATCTTTAATATTTCTAGTTTGAGTAGGTTCTACTAAATTAGACTTTCCTAGTGCTGTAAATGCTGCAGTACAGCATAAAGCATTTTCTCTATCATATTCTCTAGAAACGCGTTCAACTCCAATTAAATCACAGATTTTATCTACCCATTTATCTGTTTCGGGTATAAAACGATTAGAACAAGATCTCTGATAAGCTATTTTCATGCCAAGTTTCTTTATCTCTGCCTCGTGATCTTTTAAATAATTATAAAGATATTCATAAAGATGAATTGGCTTGAAATCTTTTGGAAGTTCAATGTTATTACGGGGACAATAAGACGCATAAAATCCATAACATTCCTCATGAAAACATATCATTTCTTTAATACCTTGCTTTCTAATATTTTCTATTATTATTGGAGCTCTCTCTCTGATTACAGAATCCTTGGCAAGGTGATGATATAATAAATTACAAAAATAGGAGAGTCCACTAACATATTGCAAATTTTCAAATAATTGTCCCTCCATATTTTTAGCATTTTGTTTTGGGAAAGCGCATTTATTAAAAACTGGTTTTTCAGGATCAATTTCTTTTAATCTTAGTTGATCATGAGGTTTAAAATTGTTAATTACAGTTTTTAACATTCTTGGATGTATATTATAACTGTTGTATTTTTCTTGTAATTCTGTTATTAAATCAAAGGGATGCGAATTATATGGACAATATTCATCGCAAGCAAAACAAGTAACACATTCTTTTAAGACAAATGAATCCTCTCCGTTATTCATTTTTTCCTTTTCAATTCTAGCAGTCTCCTTATCAATTTCTATCCATTGACACCGGGTTAAACAATCAATATTTTCACATTCAGAACAATGAGATTTATCAAACATAATAATTTCAATTTTCAGGTTTTAGATTTAATATATATAATTAAATGACTTATTATTGAAGAATTTTAAAAGTTAATTTAATCTTATGAAATGGAAATAAATTTTCAAAACAAAATTTAGAGAAAATTTAAAAAAAAAAGATAAAATATTTTTTTTTACTTAGTTAGAACACTAAAAGACCTGCTCCCCCACCAAAAAGCATAAGGAATCCGAGAAAGATAGATGCTGTTAATGACATTACCACTAAAAGTGTGTTAATACTCGGCCCTGCTGTATCTTTAAATGGATCACCAACAGTATCACCTGTAATTGATGCTTTATGAGTTTCAGTACCTTTTCCTCCAAGATTACCATCTTCAATCCATTTTTTAGCATTATCCCAAGCTCCACCCGCATTAGACATCATAATAGCAAAGACAAAACCAGATAAAATTGCCCCCGCTAAAAATGCGCCCAGTGCTGCTACACCGAATAAAATTCCAACAGAAATCGGAATTACAATTGAAATAATACTTGGAAATATCAATTCTCTTAATGAACCTTTTGTTGCAATATCAATCGTCTTAGTAAAATCGGC
>JAEOTV010000190.1 GCA_016839635.1 Promethearchaeota archaeon
CGTGGAATTGGCAGCTCATTACTAGGTCATGGAGTTCATTCACTTATCGAAAAGGGATGTAAACAGATTGAATTAGGAGTAGAAGCAAAGAATGAGAAAGCATTAAATCTCTATAAAAAGTACGGTTTTAATCAAGTCGAATCTCGTACTTTTATAGTATATACGATTAAAATTGGGTAACCAAAAATGAAAAAAATAAAAAAAATATTAGTTGTAATTTTGAGCATTTTCATTATCACAATTTCAAACGTATCTAACGCGTTAAGTAAAGATTACAATTATAGTGTTAATAAAGGTGAAGAACATATTTGGACTGTGATGGTAGGTAATCCTGCTATTCTATTAAGTCAAGGTTCAAAATTTAGAGTAATTATAGATGAGAATTATAACGGAACTTGGATTGAGGACTCTACCATTTATACAGGTACAATTCTTAATTATTCGATTGAAGTTTATAGCACATTTTACGAAAATCCAATTTGGGATTTAGCTTTCAATGGAAGTGCAATTTTCTTCAATGAAACAACATTGGATTTGTTCACAGGATTTTATACTGATTGGGAAATTGCACTTTTTGGAATGTTATTTTTTATACCTACTCCTTTAAATCTCACTTGGATTGGTGACTATTTGAACCGTACTTCATAATTATTGTTTGATGATTATAATATCAATGGAAATACATTAAATATGCAAAATGTTACTTCTAGTTTTGATTTCACATTCAACTTTAACGAGAATGGTACATTAACTGAATATAAAGTAAGTTCAGGAGGTTCAATCGGATATCAAATAAAATATGGTGATATTCCACTTTCAAATCAAATACCCTTTGGAAATCTCTATCTGATCATTATTCCTTGCACAATTATAGGAGTTATTATCTCTATACGTTATAAACTAAGAAAACGGGAATCTTAACAGTCTTTTTCTCAATATATCTTATTAAATTTTTTCTATAAGATAGATATCTAGATATTATTAGAGTTTTAATTGTAAGTTTATCAAATCATTCTTATAATTTCAGATAATAAATACTGACATACAAAAAAGTTAAACGAAACATACAAAATTGAAAAAATAATTCCAAAAATTAATGATTTCGAAAATAAATATATCATAATGTGATTAATCTCGTACATCTAAGGTCAAATTTAGAATGTTAGTATTAGTATAACGAAAAATATCTGAAACAATTGGATTCAAATATATTAATGGAATAATATATACTTGCAATTGCAAGGGAGAAATTTGTTATTTTCAGCACGTAAGGGTTGAGGTGGTATAGGCTAAAATTGATCTCGGAAGTAGAGTTTTTCTCGGAAATTTTTGAAGATTTTCTTGGTTTAGACGGTAATTTCTATGAGAATGATTTATGGAGATCTCATTCAATTATAAAGTTGATGCATGCTTCGGATATACTTACCGACAAAAATATTGTGGAAGAAGGTCTTAAAATCATAATCAACTTGTATAATTTTAAAGAATGTGGTGCGCTATATGATTGTTATGAAATGAATAGCCACACCATTAATGAATTAAAAGAATCAGAGAAAACTCTACTTGGATCAATTTTGAAGGCAGAATTTATTTAAACTGCTTTTCAAATTCCCATACAGAATCTTGAATTGTGTGAATATTCTTTATTACTTTTCCGGAATCTTTTGCTTCCATTTCAGAAGCATCAAACATTGCTTTTCCTACGGCTAATGCTCTATTTTTTGTTTCTTCTATGATTCTCACGATATTTCCTTTTTTAATTGAAGGATCTATCTTGGTTATCCCCGGACGCATTACATCAGCACCATTCGTCACATATCTAACTGCTCCAAAATCTACAACAATAGTCTTCAAATCTACTTGTTTTTTAATTAATAATGTTAAAACTGGAATGTATCCCTCCTTGGATTTCCATAGTTTTAAGATATTATTTATAGCATACAATGTATCTCCTGCTTCGGTTTCAATAAGCTCAACATTACTTTTTGCAGGAAATATTTGATCAACAAATTTTTGATCATACTGTTTTAAAATTTCATCTTTTAAAGGTCTAATTTCGGATTTTCGTATGAAGTGCCTACTTTTTATTTTCATGTTTCAAATTAGAATTAAATTTATTAGAATAAAAATCTTTTAATTTGAAATTATAAAAAGAAATAGTATGACCAAAGTCTTTACTTCTGCGGTGGCAATTATCCCCCCAGAAGAAAAATGGCCAGCAATCCAAAAAATTCGTAAACACTATGATCGTCAAATTAATCGGTGGATGCCCCATATTACTCTAATATATCCATTTAGACCAGAACATGAATATCCATTATTAGAAAAAAGTTTTTCTAATGAATGTAAATCTATTGAACATTTTGAAATTAAATTGAAGCAATTTAATTATTTTAATCATGGAAAACAAAGATATACATTATGGTTGAATCCGGAACCTGCTGAATTAATTATTAAACTGCAATCAAAAATTCTAGAAATAGTACCAGATTGTGATGATGTAAATAAATACAAACATGGATTTAGACCACATTTGAGTGTTGGTCAAATTCAAGGGAAAACCAACCTTCTAGACATAATAAAGAATTTACAAGATAATTGGAATGAACTTCATTTTCTCTTAAATGAGATATTCTTTATCTCTCGTGAAAAAATCAAAACTTCAAAATTTGAAATAAAAAAACGAATAAAACTTCAAGAATAATAATTAAAATTTTTATATTCGAATTTCATTAATTAATTAATTAAAAACTTAAAAATTACAAAAAGAGACTTTATCAAAATCATGACAAATGATAAAGGAAAAGGAGACATAGTGTTTCAAGGAAAAACTGAGATGATCTTCAAAATTATAGTGATAGGAGATCCTGCTGTCGGTAAGACTAGTCTTTTGACAAATTTCTGTGGTGAGAAATTCTCATATGAATATGTACCAACCGTAGGAGTAAACATCACTAAGGAACCAGTCACTATCAAGGATGATATGGGCAAGAATGTCACAGTAAACCTGATGATTTGGGATATCGCAGGACAGCCTCAGTTCTATATGCTTCACAGGCCCTACTTTAACGGAGCTGACGGGATGATGTTAGTTTATGATATCACACGATCTAGTTCTTTTTCAAACATAAACAATTGGTGGAGTACATCTGTAAAATATGGATTATCGTCAATTCCTCGAGTTCTAATTGGTAATAAAATTGATTTAAAGGACGAAAGAAAAATTATACTGCCTATGGCTGAACACTTGAGTGAAAAATTGGTAGCACCATTTTTTGAAACATCAGCATTAACAGGAGAAAATGTGAAATCGATTTTTCAAAAAATTGCTGAACTAACTTTGCGTTCAAAACTAGAAGAAAAATAGAATTCTTTTTTTTAGTCAATTCTTTATAATTTCATTTTTTATCTAATTTCTTTTAAGAGAGATAACTCCTGACATTTATTTTTTTTATATCTTTCTTCAATTTCTTAATCAAATTTGAAACCTTCAAAAAAATCTTGAGATTTAAATAGATAAAATTGGAATTTCTACTAACCAGTTTGATCACTGTTTACCTTTTTTAAACTGAGAGAATAGAGAGAAGGTAAAATCTCATTGATTTCATATACTTTCATTTTTATATACCTTCTCCATAAATCTCTCTTAAATTACTTTTATTGATTTAACTATAAGATATTAATTAAGAGAAGTTGATAACAGAATTAGAGAGTAAGTTAAACTTTTAGTTTGTATTAAAGTTTATTTATCCAAAAACCAATTTTTTCTTTTACAGATTCTTTTATATCATCTGGAATTGTTTCTAAGCCATTCAGTTTTTTTACAAATTGTGAAATTTCATAGAGGATTTTATGCCCTCCTTTGAAAATAAAAATATCTTCCTTGATATTGTCAAGTCGTTCAACCACTACTTCAGGATCGCTAAGTTCATCAATGTTATTTTTGAGATCATTGAATTCTTCTATGATTAATTGTTTTTTATCAGTAGCAGATGTATCTCGTGCAATTTCTTCGGTTTCCATATTTTTAGAGGATAATGATATCTCTGATCTTTGGATTAACGATCTAATTAAGTCAAGCTCAGCTTCAAGGATCTTTTGATTTTCAATTACGTTATTTAATTGAGGTGCTAATGCTTTTATATCGAGAGTTGCCTTACTTAGCTCGTCAATTTTGTCAGTTAACATAGTGATTTTTAGGTTCGTTTGCCCCATTTTAGTTATAATATCTAGTCCAAATTTCTCGAGGATTGACGCGAATTTATCTTGTTTATTATCAGAATTATCTGAGTCGGTCATTACTCTTCCTCTCTTTATTCTCTATTAAAAAAGTTTTTAATTATTTGAAATTAAGGACTTTTACAAAATTTATTTTTTATTGAAATATAATTTTATTTGATATTAAATTTTGTTATTAGTAATGAACTTGTAATTTTAATGTGATAACAATTATACAATATATAAATATTCTCACGAAAGACGGTAAATCGTTGCTTTTCAGGAATTATGGAACTTCTGATGTGGATCGAGACCTTTTAGCTGGATTTCTAAGTGCTTTTTCAGGATTTATGAAGGAAATTAGCCAGAGTGATATTAAAAGCACACAGACGGAAGATTTCAAGTATTTTTATACTATTATTGACACAATCATAATTGTTCTATGTACAGACCTAAATGAAGATGATAGTCAAATTAATTCTAAAATCTTGAGTATTAGAACTAAATTTTTAGAGAAATATGGTAGCATTCTTGAGGATGGCAGTTGGGCAGGAAATCGAAGTATCTTTACTGAATTTGAAAAAGAAATAGATGATATCATTTTAGGGGCAATAAAAGTATCTATTATAGGGTTTGGTGGTGTTGGAAAGACTACACTAACAAAATTGATCTGTGGAAAGGATGTGGATCTTGAATATGTACCAACAATCACTGCTGACATTGCCTCTTATGATGGTGATGAATTTGAGAGAAGCATAACTCTTTGGGATTTTGCGGGACAAGCTCAATTCAGATCGTTATGGAAAAGCCTTTTACAAGGAACAGATATAACTCTCCTTGTTACAGATTCTACCTATGAAAATATTATTAACTCAAAAGAAATAATTCATGACATATTAGATAAATTTTATCAAGATAAACTTGTAATTGGTATAGCAAATAAACAAGATTTGCCAAATAGGTTAACACCACAATTCTGTGAAAAATATCTTTCTAGTGAAAAACGTACAATTAAAACTCACGGAATGATTTCAATTGAACCTATATACCGGGAAAAGATATTAGCTATCTTGAGAGAAGCAATAAAAGAATTTTCTTAAAATTTAAATTAAATTAAGTCAAATTGATTTAGGGTAATAAAATTGATTAATTTTGAAATTGAAGATATTAAATTAGAGCAATTAAAAGATGGAATAAGGATTATTAAATTACCAGAACTAACTGAAGATGAAAAAAATATCATTAATCCTATTGTTGCTCCTACATCCGGTCTGAGAATTCAGATTCTTGATATTCAAAAACAAGAAGATAAAGAACCATATATTTTGACCCAGAGAAAACTCCTTTTATTTCTTAGAATGTTCAAGGCAATTAGTTTGAAGTTTAAAGAAATGAAGGGAAATCAAAATTTAAATGTATTTATTTTTACAGATAATAGACCGACTAAAGATATTCTACTTCAGTATTGCTCTGAAATTTTTTCCTATGATGGATTTACGATTTATTATCAGAAAGATAATCATGGTGAATCAAAGATTTCTTCCCCTTATGGAGCTGCATCAATCGCATTATATAAAGACATAAATTTAATTTTGGTATTAACAGCAAGTCACAATGATTTATCTTGGAACGGTATAAAACTATATATAGATTACCCTATACCTATGTCGGGTGATTTATTTAAGAATATTTCGAAAAAAGCTCTTGAAGTGAATGAAGTCCCATTAAAATCAGATTTCATTCCAAAAATTCTTGATGCTGAACAAAAAAATAATGATTATGTTATCAACCTGTTATCTAAAGTCATAGAAATTAAAAGTATTAAGAATAAGAATATAGTAATTTGGCCTTATCTAGGCAAAGCAAGAGGTATTGTAAACCTTTTTAAACATTATGGAGCTAATGTAATAGTTGTTGATGAGGAACTTAATCCTCCTAATCCACTTAAAAATATACAAGAGGAAAAACTACAAAATATAATGGAACGAGCAAACTCAAATATTGCTCTGCTTTTAGATGCCGATAGAGATAGAATTGTTTTATATGTTAAACAGAATGGAAAATATTTTACTTATATTCCTAATGAGATTTACACGGCAATGCATAATATTTTAGCAAAGGAATTTAATAAAAAAATCATAAACGTAAGAACAATCCCTAGTGATTTGCGAGGAGATGAAACTAGTTTTATTAATATTTTAACTGGAGTTGGGTATAAGCATCTGGGAGTAATTATATATTTTCTTCTTGGAATCGAAGTAGAAAAATCAAAAATTGAGACTGCTATCCTTTATTTTGAAGATGAGAATAGAAATCTCATTAAAATTAATAAGCCACTACCTCTTAGACATCAAATAATCAGATTAATGGAAAATCAACAAATGGACAAAGAATCCTTTTTAATGGTGTATTGGGAAGAGAGTGGTGGTCACACACTAAATATTTTGGATATAACACAAAATAATGAAACTGGAAAATATAATTTTACAACGAATTTTACCATTATAGCAGATAAATACCCCGTTCCAGCCTTAGTGTTAATAACAGAACTTATATGTAGAGGATATGTCATTTCTGAATCAATCGATTGGACTATTAAAGGCATAAATCGTACTATCTCTGCTGTAGATGAAGAGAAAATCAGGATTATGAAAAACTTTGAAAAAAATGATGGAAAAATCGTTAAAATTAATGATAAAGACTATAAAGTGCATGCCTTATCCGATAACAATAACATGATTGATATTTTTCAATTAAAAAGCGAAAATTCGACACTATATTTCCGTCCTAGCGGTACTGGTCCTGATGTTCGATTCTATATATTTGGTAAAGTTGAGACTCATTTAGATGAAATAGAAAAGGTTCAAAATTATGTGAGAGATAATTATATTTAAAACTATTACTTAGGAATTCTCTCTATACTCTTTCTAAAATCAAAAATTTAATTGGAATAAAAAATTTAGACTAATTAATATAAATACTTTCAAATTATTAAAAGTACAAATTAAATTGACGAAAAAATGTTTCAAGAGAAAATAATTGATGACAAGATTCTTGAAAAGATGTCATTGGGAAATGTCTTCAAAATCTTTAATGATAACGTTTTTCCAATGCTAAATGAAGAAGAACGAGAATATTGTCAAAAACTACAGGACTTTTGTTTAGATTTACACCCAAAAATAGATAAATCGAAGGATGTATATGGCTTACTTCCCGAACTTGGAAAAAGAGGATATATACAAAGAATTAATCTATGGAATGACTTCAAACCCTATGGAATGAAAAAAGAAATATTATTAGGCGCTCATCTCTCGTTGTTAGACCCTCAATTGGAACTTGCACGATTAGCAACCGGAATATTATGCGGAAATCCTACTTTTCATTATTATGAACATGGAGGGGGTTCTGATATTCCTTTAAAAGTACAAGATGAGCTTTTATCTGGACAAAAAGTTGGCTGTATAGGTATTACTGAACCTGAGAGAGGTTCTGATGCTGTTAATCTGACAACTAAATGTACAAAAACCGATGAGGGTGTTATCTTTAACGGAGAGAAAGTTTATACCACCAATGGTGCGGTTGCTGATTATTTTGCATGTTATGGAGTCTATGATGAAGCAAATCCAAGAGACACAATGGTGCAAGCTATCATTGCCCGTGATTTTGGAGTAAGAACCGAACGATTAAAAATTAATTCAGTACCACGAGTCCAAATTGCACATACCATATTAGATAATGTTTTAGTACCTCGAGATTATGTACTTGCAGATGATGGACTTGGATATAAAAGACTTTTTGAAGGATTAGTTCCTGAGAGACTTTCAATAATGGGAAGTGGCGTAGGAATTTGCTGGGCGGGATTAGCTTATGGTATTATTTATACCAATTTAAGGAAGCAATTTGGCAAACCTGTGATCAGATATCAAGGTGTCGGATATGGATTGGCAGATTTATTAACAAAGACTAATGCTGCTACTGCTCTCGCTCTACAAGCCGCTACTGTATACGATGAGAGAATCTTATTTGCAGAAAAGCCCTCTAAAGAAGCAGAAAAATGGGTGGCGTCTATTTCTTCTCAAGGTAAATATTATTTAGCTAAACTTACACATGAAGTCTGTTATGAAGCTCAACAACATATGGGGGGGATTAGCATTACAGACAACACTCCTGTAGACGAATTATGTGATGTAAGTAAAATTGAAGAAGTTATTGGTGGATCTAGGAATATCCAACTCCTTTTAATTCAGTCTCAAATTCAGAGATATACTGGATTGCTATAAAAATTCAAAATTTATATTTTCTTTTTTCTTTATCATCAAATCTAATTCTAGTTATCCCCAGATTATACACTTTCTAATTAATTTACACTTAGTAAAATGATACTAGAGGAAATAATCGATTTTAAACTAATTCCTAAGAGAAAGAAAAAAATAATAATCTGAAATTTCTTTACGGGTATTTTAGGGGTAATTCTATGACCTAATTTAGTTCCAAGGAATATAATAGGAAAAGCTAACATAAATACTAAAAATAATTCGTATGGAAATACATTTTCTGTAAAATAAAATGGGATTCTTGAAATGGAAAGAATAGTTCCAATAGCTGCAAAATTTTCAATAAAACTTTCTCGATAATGTCCTGTTTTTTCTAATAAAGCTACATTAATAGGTCCTGCTGCACTAATTAACCCAGTTAACAAACCATAAGAAAATCCACCGATAAAGATTATAGGAGAAGTTGTGTTCAGTTGATTTTCTATTTCGAAATTATCAGGATTATTAAAGTATTTAGCAAGCTTTATAGAAGAATAAATTAAAATAAAACATCCCAAAATTAATTCTATCCATTCAACTTGAATATTTATAATTAGAAAAGTTCCTAGAATCGTAGCAGGAATACCTAGTAATAAGAATCGGAAAAAATATCCTTTATCTAAGAATTTTCTATATTTTATGAAATTTAATAAAGCAGGAAATGTCCCCCATATATTAACAAGTATTACAGCATTTCTAACTCCGATTATTGGAGTTATTATAGGTATTAAAACTAAAGCATCCCCAAATCCAATAATACCGTAAACCATACTAGAGAAAAATATAGCAATTAAGGAAAGATAAATTATCATTTATAAGATGTCAAAAGTTTAAACCATAATAAGCTTTACAGATTAGAAACTCTTTAACAAATTCAAATATCTCTTACAAAGAAGTATAAAAAAATATAAAAAAAGAAGATTTAAGGCTTGTAACGAGCGTATCCATTCATAATTTTTCCCTCTAAAATCATGTCGTTAACTTGCATACCAGCAAGCAAGCATCCAAAAACTCCATGAACGAATTTAGGTTGAAATAAGCCTTCTATGGGAGTCCTCATTTTCAATCTTGTTCTTCCAAAATTGTTTGTATATGGTGCCATATCATAAACCGAACCTGTTGGTGAACCTGAATATCGAGCATATGTTGCAGGAGTAGAAATGTCTAGTGTTTTAATATGCTTCCTTAAATCTGGGATTAAATATTTCTCAACTTTATCTATAAAAAACTCTGCCCATCTCATTTTTTCTTTATTATATTCCTCAGTGTCAGTTTCACGCAATTCCACCCAATTTCCTAAAGGTATAGGTGTAATTCTGACAGTTAAATTAGGTTTTCCCCCCGTAGTAAGGGAAGGACAAATAACACCTAAGTGGAATCTGTTATTATTAAAACCTATTTCACCTTTTTCATAAGAGTCAAATAATCTATCATACGTATCTCCTCCTGAAGTAATGACATTGTATCCACAATCCAATCCTAAAACTTCAAGATCAATTTCATTATCTACTCCGATACTTAAATTCATTGAAGAGCATGACATCTTTACTTCCTCAACCTTTTTCGCATACTTTTTGTCTAATTCTCGAATAACATCTAAACCTACCATATTTGTCATTGCTAGTTTAGGATCAACTGTAGTTACTACATAATCAGAGTATATTTCCTCTCCATTTTCCAATTTTACACCTTTAACTTTGCCTTCTTCTATTAAAATATTGATAACTTTGGTATTTAAAAGTAATTCACATCCTAAACTTTTCATTCTATCCTCGATTTTCCTTGAAAATGCATGAAATCCTTTGGTTGGGCGAAAGGCACCATCTAATAGAGAATTCATTGCAGCTATTGGCACAAGAGCAGATACCTGTTCAGAAGGAAGGGCACTAAACTCCGCGAATACATTGAAAATTTCTATAACTTCATGTTCAGTTATACCAAATTTTTTAAAATATTCTTTGAATGTTTTAGAAGCATTTTTCACGATTTTAGGGCATTTAATCAATGTTTTAAAAATATCTGCTACACTTGGTTCCATTTTCAAATTGAAAAGCTCTAAATACATTTCTCTTGAATAATCTAAAAATTTGCTAATTTCTGCGGCATTGTCAGGATATTTTTCCATTAATTGCTTTTTAAAAGTCTCAAGACCAGATGGTAATTCTAGCACTTTTATCTCATCAGTTTTAGGATCTACGATAAAGATTCTCATATAATACCCTTTAAACTTCTTTAGATCTATCTCGACTTCAAGATAGTCTAAAATATCAGAAAGATTTGGAATCATCTGACAAGTATCAAATAAAAAACCTTCACGTTCATAAGAAGTAACATATCCTCCTGTTTTGGGTTCTTTCTCTATTAGAAGAACTGGATCTTTTTTAACATCATGATTTATTGCCCATGTGAGAGCTGTGCTTAAACCCGTCATGCCTCCGCCAATAACAATTAATCCATATTTCTTTTTTTCACTCATATTATTCACCTGTGTTATATTAAAAAGACGTTCTAATAATATTTAAAACTATTATTTGTAAATATTTTTAAAAAAATTAGTTAACGATTCTTTTAGTAATTAAGTTTTTCGATAGAGGTATCTATCATAAACCACAAATTTCACTTTTTTTGTTGATGCATCCCTTATGAACTTGATGGATTCCCGGGCTTTTGGTAAAGTGCTACAAACAGTAAAGCATAAGTCTTCCAAATGTTCAGGTATTAATGGTAAAGTCATAAATCCGTCATCGATTTCAATATCCACAAAAAGTACAATTCCTTTGAGGTATATTTTTAACTTATATAAGTCATGGGGCGATTTGTATACTCCGGAGATTTCCTCAATAATGTGCTCAGTTTTTAATTCATCGACATAAAATATTGGATCAAGATCAAGTAGAAGAGATAAAGCAGCTCTAGCAATTACAGAAGTAAAACCAGTACATGTATTCTGTCCAACTGAAACACCCAATTTCATTTCTGGGATTAAACTTAAATTTGCACAACTAGTACCCAATCCACCACCATGATGAATATATGAATCTCTATAATAATCTTCTTCTAAAATCCATCCTAAACAATATTTTGGATTTTTTCCATATCCATAAGGACTGGAAATTCTTGGAGTCCATAACTCGTTTATTGAATTGGTAGAAAGTAATTGCATTCCCTTGTAATTTCCTTTTTGAACGAGGCAGTGAACATAATGCATCATCTCTTCCATTGATACATATAAACCGCCTGGAGCATTAAGATAATCATATAACGGAACAGAATGTTTCTTAGGTACCATTATATCGTCCTCTGTTTTAGGTAGATATCCAGTAATTTTATTTTCATCATTCTTAAAATCTGCTTTTGAAAACACGGCACGCTTCATTTCAAGTGGATCAAGAATTTCACTTTGAATAAATTCAGGATATGACATTCCTGATAATTCCTGTATAATAAAACCTAGGCACGTAAACATATCATTATTGTAAAAGAATTTTTCTCCTGGTTTAAAAATAATAAAATCTTCAGGGTCTCCAAGATGAGCAATAAAATCTTCCTTGGTTGTAGCGGGATATACTTTTTTATAATCACCGAAAGTGTAAAACAATGAAGCTAATCCAGCATCTGCAGCAGAAACCCCACTTGAATGTGACAATAAATGTTTAATCAGAATATCAGGATGAGTGGTGAAAGGAGCAAAATCTAGATATTTTGATACTGAGTCTTCAAGGGATAGTTTATCTCTTTCTACAAGTATCATAATTCCAAATGCTGTTAAAGATTTGGTTATACTACCGATCCCAATTAGTGTTTGTGGAGTCATTGGAGCGAATTCTTCAAGATCACGTGCTCCGAATCCTTTTGAGTATACAATTTGGTTTTCCTGAAAAATGCTAATAGCCAATCCAGGAATTTTATATTTACGCATATGATTTCGAATAATCTGTTCTAATTGCTTAAAATTTTTTTCCATTTTTTTTCTTCCTATTAGAATTTTACGAAATTATCTATTTGGTTAGTATATATCATTTATTCTTTTTTGAGGGCTTTTTTTCATTTTCCCAAAAAGAAGTCTTTGATTTTTTTCAACAAATTTCCAACCAAATCCAGTAAGATTTTCAAGAGGACCTTTAATCCCTTTTGCATTTCCTGTTTTTGTATATAGTATTTCTGTACGCTTTATCGCTTTGAAAACTTGATAAGGATTTTTAAATTTATCAATTAAAGCTTGAGCTTTTTTAGGACCAATATCCACCAATCCTTCTATAATAAAAGACCTTCTCTCTTTTTTAGACATATTTTTTGGAGCTTTTCTTGAAAAAATTGGTGTACTATCTTTCACTTGTTCTCTATAGGCAATTCTTTCTACTACTAATGCTGTATCTTCTAAATTTCTTGTAGGAATCACCGAAATTCCCAATTTATATGAAATAAAAGAAAGCGCTCCATATATCGATGAGATCTTCATACCAGTATTCTCAAATACATTATCATTTAATCCTTCTAAAATTAAAATTGGATACTCATATGTGTCTTTCAAACGGAGTAATTGTTCGAACAATCTGTTATCCATTATTGAGGAAATAAAATCAGATCCTTCTTTCCTTTCGATAGCGACCTCACTCGATATAACAACATCTGCAATATCTAGTTGTTTTGATTCATAGGTTATAATATCCTTTTTTTTATCTAATAACGCTTTTAGCTTCTGTTCTCTATTATCTATTATTACATGGAGCAGTTCATTTTGAGTCATACTACTATTTAAGAATTAATAACTTCAGTATTAAATATTTCATATCCCAGTTATTAAACTAATAATTTTCAAGATTAAAAATAAAAAATTAGCATAATTTGCTTTCAAAAGTAAATAATAATTAAATTTAATAGGACTTTTAGAATTATAAAAAAGCTAGTTATTATCTTTCTATCTCAATTCAGGTTTTCTTGAACCTGTGGTTAGATGCAAGTTTATTGTACTTAAAAAAAATAACATATTTATCATACTAATTGAAGATCCAGAAAAATTTTCAGTATCATAGTTTATTACATTGTAAAAGTGTGTTATTTTACTTCTCTTAAAAGCTTCCAACACCTCTGGAAAAGAATTATATTTTAATCTTATACCAAATTTATCAGGAGATTCATGTACAGGCGAACCTGGGAAAATAAAATATGGTTCGTTCATGATTGTCACTGGTTTTAAATTAGATTTTCCATATTTTAAAACGCACTTCAACCCAAAATTAAAATCTTTAATAATATCAATCCGAGTTTGAAATGGAAAACCAACAGTTAACCATATTCTTAATGTGCGCTGAAATAAATTGGCATTTTTAATTGAGTCTTTGATTTGATTTTTTGGAAATCTAAATGTTGGATCACAAATTTTTGCTATTTTCTGCTGAACATTCTGAGACATTGTCCGAGGGGAAATACTAATTGATGAATATCTACGATCAAAAGTCTTATAGAATAATCGCCACATATCTCTAGAAAAGGGTAATCGCCATATCTCGAGATCAGCAGAAATATCCAATTTTTCTTTTCGAATTAGCTCAAATAAGGTTTTCCAATATTTATAATTGCTAGGATAGACACCATGACCAAAAAAGACACTTGGAATTTTATAATCATCAAGTATTTTGTAAATATCTTCTACGACTTTTACTGGATTTCGGACAATAACTTTATTTCTCCCCATATAATTTTGTTGAGCTTTTTGCCCACCGCCGCAAAAAGGACAATTGAAAGGACAACCTCTTCCAATAGGAAGATTAAAAGAAATTCCCATAATTTTTCTGCTATATTCAAAATATTCCTTTGCATTTTTTAATAGCTCCATATTTGTAAAATTTAAATCATCCATGGTTATTGCGTTATATGATAAGGAATTAACTTTTATACGTTTAGAGGAATCTCGGTACGTTAAATTTGGAACCGAATCGAAGGATTGATTTTTTTTATTATTTTGGATGAATTTCAAAAGGGGAATTTCTCCCTCTCCTCTGATTATTCCGTCAACACATTCATAGTATCTTAGAATTTGATTATGATAATAAGAAGCGCTAAAACCGCCTAAAATCACCTTAGCATGAGGATTTATATTTTTTACTACTTTTGCAACTTCAATAACACCAGAAGCATTATGGATCCAATGTAAATCTATCCCACAAATATCAAAATCAATAGTTTTAAGATAATCTGTTAGTTCCCAATTAGGATCAATATATTTTTCAAGAGGATAATTAATTATTTGAACTTCAAACCCCTCTTTTTCAAGGAAATCTGCAATAGCAAAAACTCCCATAGGAATAAAAATAAAAGAACCCCTAATAGTTTTGGATTTTTTACCAGAATTTGTTTCTAATATTCTAGGCGGATGTATAAAGATAATGTCATATTTTTTCAAATTAAATACCGTAAAATTTAGATAAGGATGATTATATTCTAAAAAAATAGAAAAGGTAAAACAGAAATATTAATAAAGCTAAAAATTCGATAGATAATCTCAATGATTTTCTAAGTAAATAGTTATAAGGTATCAATTTTTCGTGAAATAAATCCAATTTATTAAATAGATTTGAAACTTTAACAAACCCGAAACCTTGAGTGTTTTTATTATAATTCAAATCTATACTTGATTCATTTAATAAATCGATTAAAGTATCGTAGGAAATATTTGGGTCATATTCTTTAATTAATGCAATTATTCCTACACCTATTGCGGCAGAAACACTTGTACCTGAAACTTTTAATCTCAAATTATTAGTTATGGGTACAAGTATATTAGAACCAGGAAAACATAAGTCTGGTTTTGTTCTCTCGTCAAGCGTGGGACCCCTTCCGCTAAAATTGGGTACATCAAGCTCTTTAGTAAGAGCACCAATTGTTATCACTTTTTTAGCAGCACCTGGACTTCCTATGGTATGAGGATTTGGGCCATAATTTCCTGCAGGACAAATAACTATAATTTCTTTCTCTGCTAATAAATCACAAGCTAAAGATAAAAGATCCTTACCATCAGATGAGTTTTTTGTTGTTAAAGAAATGAAAAGTATGTCAAGATTAATTTTTTCTTTGTAAATCTTATCAAAAACATTTAAAATATGATAAAAGGAATATTCTTGACTATTATTAGAAATGTCAAAATCATAAATATTAACATTTGGAGCAATTCCAATATAATTATCATTACTATCTTCAAATCTATTACTAATTATACTTGCCATTATTGTTGCATGGGTGATCTCACTTTCAACACCATTCTCTTTTACAATTTTTTCTTTATCATGCATTTTATATTTCTTTAGAGAAATGTTAGAAATTGCTGATAATTTTTTATTAATTCCATTATCAATTATACCCACCCTTACATTTTTTCCTGTATATGAAATTTCAGAGTCTTTATATTCGTTTAATTCTAAAATTTCAATAACATCTATCATCGCGGAGTAAACAATCTGATCTTCTTCAATGTTTTTTATTAATTCTTCTTTTTTGTAGTTAATTATCTGCTCTTTCTTTAAATCTACCAAAATTGTAGGAATAAAATCTAATTTGCCTAAAATTTCCAAATTGTCATGTTTATGTATGAAATTTTCTCGATTTGAGACAGTATCAAATGAGATTAATACTCTACAATGTTGTTCCTCTGAAAGGTTTTCAAGTTTATTCTTAAAAGGGGGATAGACATTCATAATACTTGATAGATTAGAACTTATCAATATTAATGAGAGTAACCATTTAAAATTATAGGAATGAAAAGCACCTTATTCTTACCAAGGTCTTTTTATATAAGAATTTCGTGCTAATTCTAATTTTTGGGGATGATTTTCATTAAAATGAGTTCCTCTACTTTCTTTTCGAGATAAGGCGCATCTAATTAAGAGTTCTGAAACCATTGATAAATTTCTTAATTCTACTAAATTTTTTTCAACTTTATAATTCCAATAGTAGTAATCAATTTCTTCTGAAAAAATATTCATTCTTTTAAGAGCTCTTTTCAATCGCGCATCAGATCTTACAACCCCTACAAAATTTTGCATTAATATTCGGATTTCATCCCAATTCTGAGTTATAACTACAGCTTCTGAGGAGGGAACCGCATTACCTGATTCCCATTCAGGGAAATCTTTAATTTTTAACTCAGAAGTATGATTTGATAAATAACTTGCACACTCATAGGCACTAACTAATCCTTCGAGTAGAGAATTAGAAGCTAGTCTGTTGCTTCCATGTAAACCCGTGCATGCTGCTTCTCCAATAACAAATAGATTTTTTATATCGGTCCTACCATCTACACTCGCTGCTACTCCTCCGCAACAATAATGAGCTGCTGGTACTACTGGAATTGGTTCTTTAGTAATATCGATATTAAATTCTAAGCATTTTTCATATATCATCGGAAAATGATTTTTAATAAAATTAGAATCTCTATAAGATGCAATATCTAAGTAAACATAATCATCACCAGATTTCTTAAGTTCTGCATCAATTGCTCTAGAAACAATATCGCGGGGTGCCAAATCTTTTTGAGGATGATAATTTTCCATAAATTCACCACCTTTAATATCTTTCAAGACTGCCCCTTCTCCTCGCATAGCTTCAGTAATTAGGAATGATTTCGCATAAGGATGATATAAACATGTAGGGTGAAATTGATAAAATTCAAGATTAGATATCATAGCACCTGCTCTATAAGCCATCGCAATACCATCTCCCGAAATTATATCTGGATTTGTTGTATATAAGTAAATTTTACCTGCACCACCTGTAGCTAAAATAGTAGCCTTTGCTGCTATATTATGTATTTCTTCTGATTCTTGCTCTAAAATATATGCTCCTTGGCATTTTAGATTTTTGACGTAGAGGTTAACAGCGCACCATTTTTCTCTAATTTCTATATTCTCTAATTTTTTCACATGATCAATAAGTTTTTGTTCTACACTTTTTCCAGTTTGGTCATTAACATGAAGAATTCTTCTTACTGAATGACCACCTTCTTTTCCTAAATCATATTCCCCATTTTTATTTCGTGTAAAACTTACGCCTAGATTAATCAGATCATTAATTCTATCAGGCGCTTGCTTTATAATGTTTCTTACAACAGTATCATTACATAATCCATCTCCAGCAATTATAGTATCTTGAATATGTTGCTCAAAATTATCATTATCATTCCATACACACGCAATCCCACCTTGTGCATGATAAGTACTACTTTCTTGTAAAGATTGTTTTGTCACTAATAAAATATTTGCTTTTGGTTCAAATTTTGATATGTTTAATGCAAAAGAAAGCCCAGAAATTCCACTTCCAATAATTAAATAATCAGTTTTAAACTTCAATAGAAAGTATTCAAAATCTCCAAAAATTAATTGAAATCTATCTTAAAATACAATTAATTAAATTAAAATTTTATTACAATGAAATTAAGGAAATCCTTTTTCAAACTTCAATTTCCAATTATTCTATTTAATTCATCTACATAGTTTTGTATTACTTCAATATACTGTTTTTGTCCATACTGTGTAAAGATTTTTAAGCTTTCTTCATAATGCTGTAATGCTTTTCTATATTCTCCCTGCATATTATAAATCCTCCCAATATTATAAAAATCGCTTGCAATTCCCATTGGATCTCCTAAATTTTGATCAATTTCAAGAGTTTCTTCATATCTTCTCAAGGCTTCGTAGAAATTTTTTTGAGTTTCATATATTTTTCCAATATTACTAAGGCTTGCTGCTTTATTAGACAACTCTCCTTTTCTTTCAAAGAGTAAGACTGCTTCTTCATATTTTTCAAGAGCATTTGAATAACTCTCGTGAATCATTTCTATCGTAGCAATTTTAGTTAATATTAATCCCTTTTTTGATAAATCTCCTATCTCGTTGGCAATATGTAAAGCTTCAGTGAATTTTTCTTTAGCAAGAATATAATTTTTTTGATTGTTATAAATCATCCCTATATTATTAAGATATATTATCTTCATCAATGGATCTCCTGCTCTTTCTTCAATATTCAGTGCTTCTTGATACTTTTCTAATGCTAAGTTTTGTTTTCCTTGAGCTAGATATATAGAACCGATATTATTAAGACAACCTGCTTTTTTAGGTAGATCTCCTAGTTGTTCTGCAATCTGTAGTGATTCATTATACTTCTCTAAAGCTGTATCTAAATCTTTAAATTCATCATAATTCCTTCCTATATTATTTAGAAGAATAATTTTTCCATATAGATCTCCTAAAAGATCTGAAATATGATATGCTTCATTATAATAGTCGATTGATATGCTAAATTCATTCTTTGCTTTATAAATCATCCCTATATTATTTAAAAGCGCAGCTTTTCTGTTAAGATCACCAACTTTCTCAGTAAGTTTTAAAGCTTCACCATAATATTTTAAAGCCAGATCAAATTCATTTTTTACTTCATATACCCTACCTATATTATTTTTACAAGAAATTTGACTCGGTAAATCCTCCATTTTCTCTACAATTTCTAATGCTTGATTGTATATTTCCAATGCTTTATCATATTCACCTAAAGTCAAATAGATAGATCCAATATTATTAAAGTCTGTAGCTCTCCCTGCAATATCTCTTAGGGATTCATCAATTAGTAAACCATTTTCATAATATTGTAATGCTTTCTTATAATTTCCTTTAATTTGTTCAATCATTCCTAACATGTTAAAAAAATATGATTTTGAAGATGAATCATTTATTTCCTCGGCATTTGCAATTCCCCTTTCAGAACATCGTTTTGTAGCATCAAGATCTTTTAAATAATAGAACAATTGGGATGCAAGTTTATATTTATGAGTCACAGGAATGTCTTTATATAGAGAATTAATCCATTCCTTGAAATTGGGAATTTCTTTTTCTGAATCAAATAAATTGATTTCACTAAGAGGTAGGTAAGGCAAAAAAATATTCCATAGTTTTTTTTGAATAAAGTTTTTTGTATTTGTTCTAATTAATATTACTTCAAAATCACTTCTAGAACAAATATCTCCTAATAATTCTCCTAAATGAGAAGAAATATCTTTAAGTGCTAATTTCTCTTTTTTTCTGAAATTTATGATTTTAGGTTGAGATTCTAGGGAATGTTCAATCCAAACAAGGCGATTAAGAAAAGGAATTTCTCTTAAAGTTGGGCCAATATCAAAATCGTCACTTCCAGAGTATCCCATAACAACTAAAGTTCGGTTATTCATTAAATTGAAAATAGCAGATTTCTTGTATGGTTCAATTGCAAAAGTTTCTCCTTCTCCTCGATCTTTTCCTAATGCACTTAATGTAGTAATAAGGGATTCTCTGGTGTCTCTATTAGTAATAATGTTTCGTTTTGAGCCATGAATCTTATAAAGTGGATATTTATTTGATGTTATAAGGGTTTTAGGCTCTTGATAAATAATATAATCTTCCTTAGATATAACAGGTATTATATCTTGATGGCAATTCTTATTTAAAACTCTTAATAATGCATTTTCAATCAAATAATCAAAATTAGTAGTAACAACATAATTCCCACGTGTAATTGCATTACTCAAAAAGAGGTGAGTAAGATTTGGCTCAGTTATGTATTCTAGATAATTTAAAAACTGAAGTTCTTGATCAAAGATATCTTGAATTTTCTCCACGACTAATTCAAATCTCAACATTTCTAGTGAAAGCAAATTTTCTATTTCTTCTGGGGGAGCACATAACTCCAACAACGATTGTACAATTTGTCGGGCAGAAGGCATATTTGAAGGAGGATCCATGGAGATCCCTGCCCCAACTAAAAAAGTATAATTTCTCTTGGGTGTAAATAATGATTCAATATCTTCTTTAAATTCCTTGAAAAGTATTTCATCAACCATATATAATTCCTTAATATTCTAAAATCTTTTAGTCTTCTGTTTTTTTCAATATTTTTATTCCCTTTTGAAATTAATCAAAATTTTTTTTTTACTTGATATATTTCTATTGAATAAGGTACAAGAAGAATTAAAAATGTCAAAAATAAGAAAAGTTCTGTTTTTTTGTGCAGGAAACACATGTAGAAGTCCATTTGCTGAAGCTTATGCAAACTGGTTGAAAAAATCTAGATTTAAAAAAGAGTTGAAAAATGTAGAATTTGATTCAGCAGGGATTTATCATTACTATGAAACTGCTCAACCGGGAACTATCAATAATTTAAAGTCTAAAGGGATTGATATTAGCAATTTTAAAACAAAAAGAATAAATTTTCAATTATTAGAAAAGCAAGATCTTATTTTAGGATTCGAAAGAAAACATCATATTGATAAATTGAAAAGAAAATTCAAAAATCTTAATGATATTGACGATAAAGTATTTTTACTATTAGAATTTGCAGGGGAAAATAAGGATTTGGAAATAGAAGATCCCTTTTATTTAAATCAAGAAGATTATAATAAAATTCTTGAAAGAATTGAGGAGGGAGTATTAAAAACTATCGAAAAGATTATTGAACATAACTGAAAATAGATGAGTGTGATTTCAGTATGATTTGTTATAATAACTTTTTATTTAACGTTTTTCTTGAATTTTTTTCATAAAGCTTATTTAATATTTAATTATATCTATACATGATTAAACGTGAATAAAATTAGGCGAGTTCTCTTTGTATGTCTAGGTAATACTGCAAGATCTCCAGCAGCAGAATATCTTGCTCGTTATCATGCTGAAAAACTTGATGTA
>JAEOTV010000191.1 GCA_016839635.1 Promethearchaeota archaeon
ATCTTCTGCATTGAGAATTTTCTCTTCAAGTTCTTTCAATCTTTTTGTGGTGTATCTTTTAGCATTTTTTAGGGTAGCTCTCTCAACATATTCCTCAGGGACATTTTTAATAGTGGTGAGAGTTTTTAAGGTTATTTCGATATAATAACCAAGTATATTATTAAATCCAACCTTCAAACCTGTTGTAAGGTTCCATTTTTTTTTTTGCTCTTGTTCATAATCAAGTACGTATTTTTTCCCATTATTTACAATATCTCTGAGTTCATCAACTTCATTGTTAAAACCATTTTTAATAAGATTCCCTTCTTTGATAGTAATTGGAGGATTATCTATAATTGAGATATCAATTAAATTTTTTATCTCATCAAAAGATCCAATTTGTTTTAAAAATCCTGAAATTTCAGGTATGTCTGCCTTTTCTAATATTTCTTTAATTGCAGGAATTTCCTCTAAAGAATTTTTAATATTTATCAAATCACGAGCGTTAGAGCGACCACTATAATTAATTCTATTAATAAACCTCTCAAGATCTCCTATAATTCTTAGTTTCTCCCTTAAATCTGATCTTAAAAAGATATCATCCTTAAATTTCTGAACTATATTAAGACGCTGATTAATTTTATTAACATCAGTCAAAGGTTGGAGAATAAACTTTTTTAACAGACGTGCTCCCATTGGAGTATGGGTATGATTAAAAATGGAGTATAATGTGGAATTCTTTCCTCTTTCCCATAAAGAATTAATTAATTCCAAATTTCTTTGAGTGATATAATCTAGATGGAGAACACATTTTTCTTGGAGAAGATTAATTTTAAAAATGTTTGGAATTACATCTCTTTGAGTATCTTTTAAAAATGTTAAAAGACCTCCAGCTGCTTGAATCGCCATTACTTTCTCCTCTAAACCAAATCCCTTTAGATTTGATACTTTGAAGTGGCGTGTGATTAACGCATAAGCCTCCTCATATAAGAAAACATGTTCTTCATAGGTTTTTATAATTGCCTTTGTTAGATCTGTTAATAATATGAAAAGCCTCTCATCTTTTTTCAATTCGGAGGAAATTATTAATTCAACAGGATCATATTGCGAAAATAAGCTCAATAATTTTTCTTGTGGATCCTGCTCCTTAAATGAAAATTCTGTAGCGATAAATTCACCAGTCGAAATATCAGCAAAAGCTACACCAAATCCATTTCTCCCTCTAATCATTGAAGAAATATAATTATTTTCATTTGCTTTTAATAAATTAGGTTCTATTATTGTCCCTGGTGAAATAACACGTGTAACTCCTCTTTTAACTATTCTGCCTTTAACTGTAGCGGGATCCTCTAGTTGATCAACTATTACTAATGTCTCACCAAGATTCATAAGATTATTAAAATAATTATGCCCAGAATGATGTGGAATCCCTGCTAAAGGAACTTCTCCTCTTTTTGTAAGTGTTATTCCTAAAAGTTTTGAAATTTTCACAGCATCATCATAGAAAAATTCAAAAAAATCGCCCATTCGATAAGCGATGAGATTCTCTGGAGGAAATCTCTTACGGATAGAATACCAATGTCTTAACATAGGAGTTAATTTCCTTGAGTCTATTTCCTCCATAATCTACTCATTTAAAATTCATATAAACTTAATATTCAATATAATCTATTATTTGTAATGTAATATTAACTGTATTTGTTAATTTTTTAATAACAATATTATAGAAGAAAGTTAGAGTTTTTATTATTTCTAAGAGTCTAAAAGAATTCTAGGAAAAAAAACTTAAAAATTAAAAGCATTCTTAAAATTTATCTAATCTCTTGAAATCACGAGTCATATAATTAAAAATTGGTAGTTTGGGAAGTTTTTTCCCTTCTACCACTGATATGACTCTTACGGTTTTCAATCATTTAATATAATAAATAAATGGTATATTTAAAAAAAAAAAAGTATATCTCTATACATAATTTTTTTAAATTGTTAGGAAAGGCAAATTTAACGTCTGGTTTTAAAGAAATTTCCTTTGAAAACACTAAACAAAGTCACAATAATAAATATTATTCCCCCTATTGCACTAAATATAAAGATGATATTGTATCCGGGAATTGAGCTATAACTATCATCATCAAAATCATCAATTGGGAAATAATCACTCCAGTCATATTCAATTTTATATTTTAATCGGCATGTCTTATTTAAATTCACAAAAATGACATACCAGATACTCCAATGTGGTACAAGGAAGTTGCCTGAATCGTTCACCTTATTTTCTGATACAATACTGGATACGAATGCAGGTGAATATACTGTTGAAGATAAATCACTATTTCCAACATCATGTACAAATGATGTATAAGAATCTTCATCCAGGATTAATACTATCATTCCCACACTATTCGGTATAGTTTCAAATTCCCAGCTGATGTTATCATTTGCAACGGCGTGTTTTTGCAAATAATCATTATAACCCACCGGCTATAATCCAGATTGATGCGTACCTGACATTTGAGGTGTCGATATAGAGGTGTTTGAATCAAAACTTGATGAAAAATTCATAACACTAACTATTGACAACAAAACTAGTGAAATTAATACCTTAAATCGTAAAGTTTTTTTCATATACTCTATAAGTCCTATTTGTTGTTTTAACTCATATTCGCTGATTAATTATTGTGTATCGAAACATTCCGAGTTATCTTTTGATTTTTGTTGATTGCATGAATAAATATTTTTATTTAATATTTAAATACATATCATCAACATTAACAATTAAAAGATATTCGGAAAAATATAGAGTTTATGATGATGTGGTTCATGAATCGTTAATAGTGTTTAAAGTTTAAAAAAGAAGATTTAATAGAAATAAAAAAGTAGTATTTATATTTTTAGAATTCGCTTTTCTAAAGTTAAATCATATGCTTCTTTCATTGCTTCTTCATAGATATCAATTTTGTACTTATTATGGAATGGACTGATTTTACTTCCAAGTTTAGCTAATCTATACATTGTTTTTGGTAAAGCCTTAATTCCTCGGGTGGTTACCATAGATGTTGCTCTTTTGAACTCTTCCAACGTGTTATCATCATAGCCACCTAAAAAGCCATCTAAGAAAGAATAGAAGAAGATAAAAACAAAAATCCCCAATAAAAATAGTATAGCTGTGTTAATAATTTTATCTCCTAGAGGTAGAACCCAAATCAACTCACCTAAGTAGTATAAAACAATGAAATTTATAATAGCAGAAATAACTGGAGTTATAAAAGTCTTAAATGGATACACTTTAAATTTAATCATCTTTTTTCTAACAATCCACCATGCTACGATATCCTTTATTAATACTGCTGGGATGTAAGCAATTATCACAAACACCATATCTCTAAAAAGAATCACAAATAGAAACATAAGCAATGCTCGAGTCACCTGTTCAATAATCCAAACTACCATAGCATAATTCGTACGACCTGTACCTTGGAATACGGGGTCAACCAACCATGAATATATACCACCTATATGGAAAAATAATAATGGTACTAAAAATTTAACTGCAGGAGCACCATATTCTTCACCAGCAGCTCCAACTAAAAATTTAGCTCCAGTTGCAAATAAAACGGATATTAAGAAAAAAGCAAAATAGTTTCCCCATCTGAACGCTTGATAGATATATAATTTTGTTAAGTTTTTCTTATCATGGGACATTGATTCGCTATATGCTCCTAACAATGTATTCGAATATAAGGTAACGAGCTGTACAATCATTCCTAGCGTC
>JAEOTV010000192.1 GCA_016839635.1 Promethearchaeota archaeon
CAACCTGAAAAAGACGACCCTCAGGGGAAAACTGAGTTATTGCCATGTCATAGCCCCTTCCTGCTTGCTGGAACATAATTCTCTCCTAATAGAATTTTTAATTAATTTTTATTATATATTTTTTTTACTATTTTAATAATCAAATTATCAATAAAATTTATATTTTGTCTAAATAAAGTATAACCTTTAATAAAATCCAATTTTAACAGTTAGTTAAAGAAATAAAGTTATTTTTTGATCAAAGCAATGTAATTCCAACAAATGGGTTATTTCCTATGGTTCTAATTTTTTAGTAAAACCTAAGTTCTTTAATATCGTTTGTACTTCGTTTAAATTTGGTTTTGAAACGGGAGGTAAACCCAGTTCTTTCCGTCTACGCTCTATAGCTGGTTGAAATGAGATAGCTTTCGCATTATTAAAAATTCTTCTTGCTTGCTTAATTATATAATCTGGACCTTTCCCTAAAGAAATACTCTGGTTCTTAAGATAAGTAAATAAGTCTGTTAGTTCTATATTTTGCGGACATACTTCATCACATGTGTTGCAAACTGTACAACCCCAGATTACTAAATCGTCCCCCTTTAAAAGTAAATCTTTATAGAGCAAAAGAATGGCTAACACATTCCTTCTTGGGTTATAATTTCCCATTGTAACCTTAGAAACAGGACATTCAGATGTGCAAATTCCACATTGCAAACATGGATAAAGCGAAGGGATTTGCTTTAATAATTTTAATGCCCATTTTCTGCTCTTTTTTGATATACCGTCCTTGTTTATATCGTCCCAGGAACTTTTACGAAGCGCATAAGGGTCCTTTATCGAACGAAACCTTCGAATCAGCTTATGATAAATCCATCCGATAGATGTTATGCTAAAGAAAAAGCAGTATATACCAAGCATGAACAACGAGCTTGATGATGTAAACGATAATAACGCATGGAAAAAAATAAGAGCCAATCCTACAATAGGAATGTTGTGGAGTATTTTATTGATTTTATATCTAAATCTCCGTTTAAAAGCTGACATTCTCAGTTTTCTGACTATATTTAACCTCACTAACTTATTGGACATGAAGATTATTGCTAATATCATCACAATAACTAGAGATGTCCATCCAAGAGTTCCTGAACGTATTTGAATATTCTCAAATTCTACTCCGATACGCACTAATGGATAATGGAGAGAACCAAGTATTAGAGCAATAGCAGCTATCCACGAGTGAAAATCGAGCAACCAATCCAATTTAAAATTGGTTTCTATAATTTTATGTTTTGTCATGATAATGACATTAAAACACATCCAAACAAAAGAATAAATGCCAAATATACTTCCAATTTTGTGAATGATGTCAATAGATCCAAGATAACTGTATGGCTCTTCAAACCAGTAGACTATAGATGCAATTGTAGGGAAAATTGCATAAATTAGCAGTAAATAAACCTTATTTAGTTTAATTTTCATCTTACATCATTCTAATTATTCTATGTTTACTATCAATTTTAACCTTCCAGAGATATATCTGTAAGCAGATTAACCATGATTTATAATATCCTTTAATTTCATTATTTAGCTCTGAAATAATATAGAATAATTATATTAAATGTTATAAAAGGATTATTTTTATATAAAAATTAAAACTCAGAATTGGATTGGATCTATATTACAAAAAAGAGTATTAAGAAGCTAACTCCATGCAACTTTGTTGATAAATATTGACCACTCTAGAACTATCATACCCTCGTCTCTCGTATGAGCAAGAAGATAATCTCCTTCTTTTGTAATCGACCCAACGATGTTTCCCTTTCCATCAACTATATTTTTGGCAGCTAGCTGAATCTCATCATTTTTTAAAATAGCAAATCTAAGATTTTGAAACATCAAAGCAGATTCTTTTTCCTTCCAAGCTTTTAAAATTGCTTTTGCTTCCTCATCTGATAGTTGAAAATCTTCTGATTTGAAAAGTATGTTTCCGGTAGAATCTAATACGAAAATCTCTTCCATACCTTCAAATTCATGTAATTCGTTAACTAAATAATCAAAACGTTGTTGTTCCATGGCTAATATCACGAAATTCTATTGGTTATATTTAATGGATCATAAAACCACTCAAATTTAAATTTATTTAGAACGGTAGATTTGAAATGTTAAATTTTAGATTTGAACAAATATTAATATAAATATATTTTAACTCCAGTAATTTTGAATTATTATGGTAAAAAGTCTCGTTCTTTATGATAAAATCTATAATGTCTATAAAGAGAAAGATAAAAAAGACATTTCAATAAGGTACCTCAAATATCTAAATGAATTAACTCAAAGTTTTCCTAATACCAAAACCCGAATTAAAAAATTAAGGCAGTTTGATAACAGATTTGAAGTACTGATTGCTGGTCCAGAAGAGATTTTTATTTCTAATATGCTAAAAAAAAAGGTAGGAACCATAATTGAATACGAAAAAGTTGAAGTTAATGATGTTTACAAAGGAGTATTGCTTGATGTAGGAAAAATAGGATTTGGGATTTTTGTTGATTGCGCAATACTTAATCCAAAGGTTGATGTTTTACTCAATCTTTACGATCTAAGAACTCAATTGTGCAAGGGAAGAAGTGCGTCATTAACAGAAATTATTAATGCTTACGATTTTATAGATCAATTTCCTGTATATGTTAAAATCACTTCGATCAATAAAGAAAATGAACAAATTCAAGGCGCTTTAGATAGTCAAACCTTAAAAATATATGAAAAAATAATTAAGGAAAATCTTGAAGGCGTTTTTTTAAGCGGTGAAACAAAAGGACAGTTTAAAAAAGCTCTTGTAAAAACAGGACATTTCAGAGATATCGTTTCAATTGAACGATATGGATTTTTAGAGAATATAGTAATTCTTAGAGAGAACACTACAGCTCCAGGAATTATTGCAGATATAGGAAAACACCTCAAAAAATGCAAATTAAGCGCAATTCGACCTGAGCGAATCAAGAAATTATTTGTATAATAAGTATGAATGGTGGGCCCAGGGAGGTTTGAACTCCCGACCTTCTCGGTGTAAGCGAGACGTCATAACCACTAGACCATGGGCCCTTGTTATTTTGAAGGTCATAAGAGCGCAATCGGAGGGATTTGAACCCTCGCATCCGTTGGACACTGGATTAGCAATCCAGCGCTTTTGGCACGCTTGAGCGTTCTACCAGGCTAAGCGACGATTGCTTATTCTTGATATAATCTTCAAGTGGTATATTTTGTATATAAAAATTCAAAATTTTAATACTTTTTCATTGAAATGAGCATTCCAAATTAAAGAAAAAAGGATAAAAAAAAAATAAGTTAATGTTATTTTCTAATCTGATGTCCCTCTATTCGGGGTTTATGTTTTTTATATAGTAACCAAAAATCTCTTAACTTAAAATCAATGTAATACCAGAAAACTCCGCATGGAACGCATATGACCCAATTAATAATCAAGTGTCCATATATAATAAGAATATTTTCCAAATTCAAAGTAAAAATATTTATCTCGTTAATCCCAAAGAGACTCGCTCCGTAATGATCTCCGTATATTGAATACACAACCGAAAAATAGAGTATCTGTGTTAGCAGGATGTGATATGTAGATTTTCCTATCGTAGAAATAGCTCTACCAAACCAATTATCCCATCTCTTAGGTAATAGTTTGATTACTAGTAAAACTAAAAACGCTGAATACGGAAAGACGAATAAATTGTAATCTCCTCTAATGAACTCAAAACGAAAATCATAAAATTGGTATTGGATTAAATAGTAAATGCTTAACGGAAAAAGAATCAACATAAAAATGTTCTGTTTTGCAAATATGTTTGGTTTCTTCGAAAACCACATACCTAGCCCTATAGCAGAAAGCATAAAAAACGGAGTAGTTACTATAAATAGATACCAATATAGAAAATCGTAATAGGCTTGCCAAGTCATAAAGGGAGGAGGAAATAAAATAAAAACGGTCAATTGTAGCGATATCTCTATAGCGTAGCATAGAAGAAGTGCAAAAATCCTCCATATTAATTTACCAGAAAATCCTATAGATAACAAAAGAAAAAAAAATAGTGTACAGAACATTATTGGTAAAAGATGATAAATACCTAAACTCCAAATAAACAAAATTCCAATTAAATTAATGTTTATTATAATTATTGTAATCATTAGCATTATTTTTCCAGAAAATCCTTTATATAACAATGGCATTAGTAAGATCGATATGAAAACTACTGGTAAAAACCAATTTCCAGGCCCCCAAAAAGGAATTATCCCCGTAAATAAATTGTAAAAATGCCAACTCTCTTTTTTATACTGATTTAACGCTATCCAATCAAATCCGTTAATTGCCAGACCAATAAGAGAAGATG
>JAEOTV010000025.1 GCA_016839635.1 Promethearchaeota archaeon
ATTATTTAATTTTTACAGTTTAAGTTAATAATTTTAATTTATTTTCTCATCTTAATAAAACCACCTGATTTCATTAAATCACATGGTTTAAGATATGCAATTCCACTTTTTTCCACAAAATCTTCTAACAATTTTGTCCATTTCTGATAATTATTCTTTCCTGGACTAAATGGTCCTGGCATATCCATGCCTGCGAGCATGGTGTCATCAATCATTTTATATCCTGATACAATACCTTCCTCTAAAAGACGGCAGCCTTCGTTTAATTGGATTGCTATAAATAGCTCTATATTGAAAAGATTTGCTTTTTTCTGCATATTGATGATTGGCTTTCCTTCCTTCCATTCATATAATCCTTTCCCTGTTTTTTTTCCCAAATTACCTTCATTAACGAGTTTTATAAGTGTTTTTCCTGGTTTAAATTCAGGAGAAAGGACTTGGGAAAAATATGATAGAGTATTATAAACAGTATCTAGACCGAAATAATCCCATTTAGCATATGGTCCTAAACCTTTTACATCCTTCGCATCAGCATCGATCTGTTCTAATGGAATACCCTTTTCCACAGAATACTCTAATAACCAATTTAAGTAAAGACTAGTTGATATAGTTAAACGATTTACTATAAATCCTGGACTTTCTCTTTCAAGCACAGGAATAAATCTTTTACCTTTCAAAGCAGGAAAACTTTTTCCAACATCTAAAGTTATATTAATGGTTTCATCGGAAGTGTGTTCCCCTTTTACTAACTCAATCAAACGTAATACAGGGATAGGTGTGAAGAAATGCATTCCAAGTACTTTATCTGGTCTATTTGAACGCTCGGCAATTTTAGTAATACTCATTGTTGAAGTATTTGTTGCAAGAATCGCATGTTCTGGAGAATATTTTCCTAATTTATTGAAAATTTCTTGCTTGAGTTCCATAATTTCTGGTACAGATTCAATTACAAAATCTGCATTCTCAACAGTCTTTTCTATATCCCTTACTAAAATAAGGTTTTTCATCAATAAATCTGGCGTGGTGTCTTCATCCATCAGATTTTTTGATTTCATTTTTATTAAGCCGTTTTTAATAAATTCTTTTGCTTTATTGATTGTTTCCATCGTCCTACTATATAAAAAGACATTCTCATAACCTGCCATAAGTGCAACCTGAGCAATTTCTCTACCCATAACTCCAGCTCCTATAACAGCAATTTTATTAATATCATTCATGATTTTTTGTTGAAGTTTAAAGATCAATTGTATTAAAATAAAAAATAAATTATTACACTTTCTACTAAAAAGTTAATCTTCACATTAAAATATAGTTGATAAAACATACCAAGACAAAAGCATGGTGCCAATTCCAAGAAAGATTGAAATTGGTAATCCCGGTAAAATTTTATTTCGCGATAATCCTGAAATTGTGATACCTGTCCCAATTATTATTGCAATTGCAGTAAAAATCATAACAAATAGATTATTTGTTTGGACTAATGCACTTGATGTAAGCATACTATAGAATGCTAAATCACCTATTCCAATTTCTAATTTAGAAGTATCATAGATAATTTCCCTACTTTTAATTTTCTCTTTCTGTTCTTCTTCAAGTAAATTTTCTGGATCATCAGAATTAGAAGCAATATCGATCATCTGTTTAATTGGTCCCTTTTTAGACAACACAGCATATAGATCCCAACAAGAAATACCAATTAAAATGGCCAAAGTAGTCCATAGTGGCATAAATACTCCCATTGAAGCGCCTATTAATAAGCCAATATATAAAACTATAAAGTTTTTTGTATTAATTGAGACAGAAGTAAAATATTTATAGAGCATAATTATTATTAAGAAAGCTGAAAAAAAGATTAGCTCATAATAAGAAAGATAAAACAATATAGGAGATTTATAGAAAATTAGAAATATTATAATCTGTCCAAAAAACCAAGTTTGAAAAAATCCAACTAAACCAAAGCTTATACCAAATATGAATCTTAAAATATCAATACCTTTTCGTTTTACAAAATA
>JAEOTV010000193.1 GCA_016839635.1 Promethearchaeota archaeon
ACTTTAATTGTATACATATCAAATATGCTTTTTCTTTAAATTATAAGTAAAAAAGTTTTAAAATAGGCGAAATGTTATAAATCCAGAGATATTCATATATTAAGAAAATTCCAATAAAAAAAATAGAGGTTAAAATTATGAAAGAAACAGCAAAAAAATTATATACTGCATATGTTGGGGAATCTCAAGCACGCAATAGATACAATTATTTTTCAAAAGTAGCTAAAAAAGAAGGATACGTACTAGTGTCAAAAATTTTTGACGAAACATCAGATCAAGAAAAGGAACATGGTAGTTGGTTCTATAAAATGCTCCAACAGTTCAAGAAAAAAGAAAAGTTTGATGAAATGAAAGTATTACCAGATGCTGATTTTCCAACAACCCTAGGAAGTACAATTGAAAATTTGAAATCAGCAATAGCCGGTGAAAATATGGAATGGCAGACACTTTACCCTGATATTGTTGAAACAGCTGAAAAAGAAGGGTATTCTGATATTGCTAAAAGAGTACGTGCAATTATGACAGCAGAAAAACATCACTCTGAGAGATATGGGAAACTTCTTAAGTTAGTTGGTGATGATGCTTTCTTTAAACGTGGAAAGAAAGTTGTATGGGTTTGTATGGAATGTGGTTATGAAGTTGAAATGGATGAATTGCCTAAAGATTTCAAATGTCCATCATGTGACCATCCACGAGCCTACTATAGAAAGAAATGCGAAGATTTCTAAAAAAAATAAAATGATTTTTAATTTAAAATAAAAATTTTTAAAAATAAAACTATCTAATTTAAAAACAAAAAAGAATGAATTTGTGAAAAAAATGAAGCAAAAAGAGATCTATAGGTGCTCGATATGTGGAAAAGTTATTGAAATTTTACATCCTGCATCTCCAGAAACCATTTGTTGTGGGCAACCAATGAAATTAATGGAAGAACAGACTAAAGATTGGAAAACAGAAAAGCATGTCCCAAAGATTACGATTGAAGGCAATAAGGTCACAGTTGATGTAGGGATCTCAATGGGAACTCCTCATCCTATGACTGCTGAGCATTATATAATGTGGATTGAGATAATTTGTAAAGATGGATGCTACGAAAGAAGATTCCTAAAGCCCGATATGGAACCTAAAGCAACTTTTACCGTTGCTAATCCAGAAGGTCTCTGGGCTCGAGAATATTGTAATTTGCACTTTTTATGGAAAAGCTAAATTCTAAAATATATTTTTTTTTAATTTTTTATTTTAAGATTTCAAAATACAACTATTAATAATTTGCAAAAAGATTGAATTCAACACTTTTAATTTACTTCTACTCATTACATAAAATATGAATAAAACTTCTGAAAATACTGAACGGGATAAGGATGATATAATTAGTCCTACGTGTGTTAAATGCGATAGTGCTAATCATTGCACGAGAGGTAAGCCAAATAAATCGATAGGAAATTGTCCTATGATTATAAGCCCTGAAATCGCAAAAGAAGTAAAGCAGATATACGAATCAGATGATTTTGTAAAAAATTCTACAAAAGTGGCATCTATAGTAGAAGCTCAAGGCTATATTCACTGGCCTCGTCTCAAAGATACAATTGAGTATGCGAAAGGTATGAGATATACAAAATTAGGAATCGCTTTCTGTGTAGGACTACAGAAAGAAGCAGAAATGACTGCAGAAATTTTAGAGAAATATGAATTTAAGGTATATTCTGTTTGTTGTAAGACGGGAGCAATTCCAAAGACTAGTGTTGGGGTTCCAAAAGAATTTACTATGATTTCTAAGACAGGTTATCCAATTGGATTTGTAATGTGTAATCCTGTAGCCCAAGCATTATTATTGAATAAAGCAAAAACTGATATGAATATTATAGTAGGATTATGTGTGGGACATGACATTACTTTCACTCAATTGTCAGAAGCACCGGTAACTACTTTCATAGCGAAAGATAGGTCAAATCCTCACAATCCAGCAGCTATATTGTATACACACTACGGAAAATCTTTTATTGAAGGAGATTTAAGAAATTTTTCCCGAGATTCTAAATCTTAGCTCTATACATTTCTTTTCTTACATTATAATTTATAGATTCAATTTTAGCATTAAACTTCAATATTACTTCATCATCTTAATCTATTTATAGCCTTGATAATTTTGAAAAATAATTAGTGAAATAAAGTGATATTATTTGAAAAACACAATTTGCTCTTATGACAAGAATACTAAACTTAACTATAAAATTCATGATTTAATTACACAAAGTTTAAATGGGTTTGATAGATTTTTAAAGGACTTAAAAGCTAAGATACCAGATTCATTTCTTACTATAGTTGAAAATTTAAAAGAATTTTATAAAAAGATAGAAAATTATGATGTTTCTTTCAAATCCGATTTTGACATCCTAAATCAATATCCCGCTTTAGTAATTGGAAGTAAAAACCATGTGTTGTCTCTGGTAAATTATAAGAAATATAATCCCGTTTCAATTAATGATGAAATTGAAATTTTTACTTTAGATCTTGTACGTACTTTCACCCAATTTGAATATGCTTTAATGGAATCACTATTAAAAATAATGACTCGGGAGGAAGCAATTGAATATATTAAAAAGCTATCGGATGAGGTTTCTCTCTCAAGAAGGAATCCAGATAATTTTGTTGATTCATTTGAAGAATCTATAGAACGTTTCAAAAAGAATTTGGGAAGATGGAGAATGCAAGAATGTGTTACTGGTCCATTAGATGAAGAAAAATTGCTTTATAAGGTTAAAAAATGTGAATGGGCTGAAGCATTGAAGGTTTTTGATTCAGAGCTGTGCTATGCTATGTTATGTTATTCTGATTTTCAAGGAGCGCAAAATTTAAATCCTAATTTCATTCTTACAAGAACGAAAACGTTAATGATGGGGGATGAATATTGTGATTTTTGTTATCATGATACTCGTAAAAATAATGATTTGAGCCATCCTTCTGAAAGTGAATTTGAAGATTTGGGATAATACTTTTTTTCTAATTTTTATTTTAAAATGACGAAATTTTAAGCTTTTAAAACACAAATGCAAATATTAAAATGAATTGAACATTAGTATTGAAGAGAAAATATGATCTTCTTCTTACAATTATTTGTAATCTTCTGCTTTATTATCGTTATCATCGCTCTTTTTCGTGAAAAAACAGATTTTCTGACCTATAGCGTTTTAGCAATGTTAGCTGCTGCTACAGCTACCTTTATCTTTTCACCGACACCAATTCCTATTGAGGACTTTATTTTAGCAATAGATTGGCCTGTTATTTTTTTCTTAATATCAGTTTTCACAATAGTAGTTATTTTAGAAGAACAATTGATATTTCAAGAAATTGCTTCAAGAATAACAAAAAAATTTCACACTAATACCCGAAGGTTTTTTTGGGTAATTTGCTTAATCTCAACTTTAAGCGCTGCTTTTATTGAAGATATTTCAGTTGCAGTTATCTTCATACCGATGATAATAGTTACAAGTGAAAAGATGAAAATAAATCCTACTCCAATATTGTTAGGAATGACTATTTGTATAAATCTTGCCGCGACTCTAACTCCCTTTGGATCTGCACAAAATATTTTAATAGCGAGTAGATTTACACTTTCCACTGTATGGTTTTTCGCAAGCCTTTCAATTTATTTCATTATTGCTTCTTTACTGACTTTATCTCTGTTAGATTATTTCATCCTTAAAAAAAACCTACGGGAAATTTGGATTCCTCATTGTACTGAATTTGATGAGTCTTTAGAAACTGAGCATATTGAGGAACATGAATTAATAATTTTAGAAGAATCAATTAATCCTAAGGTTTTTTATCGAAATTTAGGTGCTTTATTCCTCTTTTTCATTATGTTAATTATTATTCCCAATATTATCTTTGTAGGGCTTCTTG
>JAEOTV010000312.1 GCA_016839635.1 Promethearchaeota archaeon
CTACATTCCGAGCAGCTCTACCAATAATTTGTATTAAACTTCTTGCATCACGTAAAAATCCTTCCTTATCCGCATCCAGAATTCCAATAAATCCAACCTCAGGAATATCTAATCCTTCTCTAAGCAGGTTTATTCCAACAATTACATCAAATTTTCCAATCCGTAATTGTCTGATAATTTCGTTTCTTTCAAGAGTTTTAATTTCTGAGTGCAAATAACGTGTTTTTATTTCCTTTCCTGCCAAAAATTCTGATAATTCTTCAGCAAGTCTTTTTGTCAATGTAGTAATAATAACTCGATTGCCTTTTTTAATAGTATTTTGAATTTCATCTATTAAATCTAATACTTGCCCTTTTGTTTCTCTAATGATTATTTTAGGATCGACCAAACCAGTTGGTCTAATTATTTGTTCTACTATCTGATTAGAAATATTAGTTTCATAATCTCCGGGTGTAGCAGATACAAAAACAACATTTTTCATATAATTCGTAAATTCATTGAAAGTTAAAGGACGATTATCATAAGCACTAGGAAGTCTAAAGCCATAATCAATTAGGGATTTTTTACGAGAAAAATCTCCATTATACATACCATGAATTTGAGGTATAGTACGATGACTTTCGTCAATAATCATAAGGAAATCATCTGGAAAATAGTCAAGTAAACAATATGGTTTCTCCCCAGCTTTTCGTCCATCAAAATGTCTTGAATAATTTTCAATTCCCTTACAAAATCCTGTTTCCTCAATCATCTCAATATCATATAATGTTCTTTGTTTTAGACGATGAGCTTCTATTATATCAAGACTAGGTAATTTTTCCGCTAATTCCTGTTTAATTGATTTAATTGCTCTTTCTTTTTTAAAATCAGATATTACAAAATGTTTTGCTGGAAATAAAAAAATGTAATCTAAACTTTCAATTATCTCATTAGTTATTTTATCAATTTCCTTAATTAATTCTATTTTATCGCCAAACAATTCGATACGATAAATATTATTATAATATCCTGGAATAATATCAATAGTATCTCCTTTTACCCTAAAAAACCCTGATTTTAAATTAAAATCATTTCGCTCATACTGCATTCTAATTAGATTTTCTATGATTTCACTTCTAGATATTAGTTGATTTTTTCTTAATTCAAATCTAAAAGCATTAAAATCTGTAGGATCTCCTACACTATAAATACAGGATACTGATGCAACTACAATAACATCTTTTCTAGATAATAATGATGCTGTTGCAGCAAGTCTCATCTGCTCTATCTTTGGATTTATATCTGCATCTTTTTCAATATATTGATCTTTTTGAGGTATATATGATTCAGGTTGATAATAATCATAATATGATACAAAATATTCAACACGATTCATGGGGAAAAAATCCTTAAATTCACTATAAAGTTGAGCTGCAAGAGTCTTGTTATGAGAAAAAACTAAAGTGGGTTTTTGTGTTTTTTCTATCAATTTTGCCATTGTAAATGTTTTTCCACTTCCTGTAACTCCAAGTAAAGTTTGATATCTAAAACTTTTATCTATACCAATTGATAATTTCTTAATGGCTTCAGGTTGTGATCCTTTTGGTTTTAAATCTGAAATTAATTTAAATTGAGTCATTGAATTAATTCCTTTCTTCTTAATAATTTATTATAATTAATAGCAAAACGATGAGCTTCATCTCTTATTTCTTGAATATATGTTAATGCAATATCTTTCTTATCAAGTTTTATTGATTGCAAATGTTTGGGGGAATAAATTTCTTCAAATTTTTTTGCAATTGAAATTATAGGTATATCTAAATTAAGTTTTTTTAATTCCTTTATTGCATAATTTAGTTGTCCTTTTCCCCCATCAATAATTATTAAATCTGGAAATATAGCTTTCTCATTAATTAATCTTCGATATCTTCGTCTTACAACTTCAGCTATAGCCTCAAAATCATCAATTTTCTTAACAGAACGTATTCTATATCTTCTATAATTATTTTTAAATGCTTTACCTTCAACATATTGAACCATTGATCCAACAATTGAAGTACCAGACAGATGGGAAATATCAAAGCATTCAATTATTTTAGGATTATTTA
>JAEOTV010000194.1 GCA_016839635.1 Promethearchaeota archaeon
CTCAAGTACATAAAAGGAAAGATAAATAGTCCAATTATAATGATGAAAACGGGTAGAGGTACTTCTTCATCTCTGAGATCTATGAGAAGTGGCACAATTACCAGTCCAATTAATATAGACGCCAATAGTCTAAATACAAATAAGATTTGGTAATTTGGAAACCCCACTTGAGTTCCAGGAGATAAATTGTAAATATCTGGAAAATAGAAGAACCAGTATGGTGTTGTATTAGTTCTCATCGTAGGAATAGATACGGGTAAAATCGCCGTAAGGATTACTTGTACTATAATACCCAAAGCTAAATATAAAACTATGTCGTTTATTTCTTTTGGATCATTTTTTCGTGCAACACCAAACAAATCTCGTAATAAACAAAGGTTCCACAGAATAAATAAAACTAAATAAACCCCAAGGACATCAAATTGAACAAACCATAAGACATTTACTGGTACTAGAGCGACAATGTATGCTAAATAACCGTATCGTTCATTCCTTTTGAAAAGATCAAAAAATAAAAAGACTCCAAATACTATAAATAAAGTCGCAACGATAATGACGGAATTTATATCTAATAAAGCCACTATAAAAACTTCCTTTTAATTATTATTTTTAATTTTGTTAATAATTATATATTATATAACAACATATTATTTTAAATTAATACCAGACCATTATTAATCTCGCGTTGGAGAATTTATAATAGCACTAAAAAATTGCGAATATTTTGATTTTAGGGGAACTAAATTTTTTAAGTTAACAATTGTTATAGGTTAGAAATGATTTTAGATAGCTTTGCAATCATTTTCTCCGATTTGGTCTTATCTTCTGATTCCGCAGATAACATTATCGCGTTTCTATTTAAAGCGACTTTAATATTAACGTACACGTCATCATCTATTATTTTTAACTCATTGATAATGTCTTGGTACTTAAGATCATGTTCGTCAACAAACTCAATTAACCTATTATGCATTCCTTCTACAGCTTCAGCAGAAACAGGTATAGTTTTATTAACTTTTATACCCTTAGGGAATCCTTTAGTAAGAGAGCTAATTAAATCTTTTTGAATCGCCATTATTTCTAATAGTTTAAGTAAAGTGTAATTGCCATCGCTAAAGGGTGCATAATTTGGAAAATAGAACTTCAGAGAATCTGCGGCAGCAAAACAGGCTCTTTCTTGTCGTATTTGTCTCGATAGTTCGCCTGGATAATTTTCTACAAGCTTTATTGGGTGACCATTTTCTTCAATAAAATTTTTGATAACAGGAGATACTGAAGGTGTTGTAATGACGGGCTGATTTTTAGAATTTCTTATTCTCTGGTCATACGCAACAAATAGCATTAGTAAATCCTCAAAACTAATTTCTAATCCATTTTCATCTAACACCAGAATTCGAGATCCATCCACATCAAAACAAACTCCTAAATGACTATTGGATGCTTTTACAATATCAGCAGTATTTTTAATTGTGTTAATGCTCGGTACTGGTATTTTAGATCGTTCCCGATAGTGAGTATTGAGCGCAATAACTTCTACGCCCACTTCATTAATTAGTAAAGGAGTTATTTTTCCCGTTGGACTGAAAGAACAATCTACTACTATTTTCAGCTTTGCATCTCTGATCTGTTTTTTATTCACAAATTGTTCTAAGGATTTAATATACACATCTTGAGTTTGAGGGATGGCAATTATGCGCCCTATCCTTTTTGGATCAACACGTCTGATTTGTGCTGGATAGGTGTTAAACGATTCAATGATCTTTTTTATTTCTAGGGGTGCTAATTCAATTCCTCCAGCATCAGCGAATCTTACTCCAACATCTTCACTATATAAATGACCTCCTGAGAAATATGCTCCTCCACTTGCCCCAAACCTCCTAATCGTGAATTCTAATAATGGAAATGTGCAGTCGGAGAGGTTTAAGACATTTATTCCTGTGCTCATGATTCCTGAAGTATATCCTCTTTTTAACATGCGACTATCGTTATGGTAATCTCGGCCAATAACAACAGTTTCATCCAACTTAAATGAACTTCCATGAATTGAACCAATTGAGCTTGCTATTTCAGGTGTAAAAATATAGTTAGCCCTTCCTACTATTCGACCGTTTTTAGTAAGTCCCTCTAAATTTTGGATGCGTGAGATCAATTTAAATCATTACTATTTGGAATTTACGAATTGTAAAGTATAATTATTATAGCTTGTTTTACATTAATAACTTTCGTTATAAAATCAATTATCAAATTATAAATCGGGCTTTATTAATTATAAGATTTAAACAATAATGTGAGTTCCCTATGA
>JAEOTV010000064.1 GCA_016839635.1 Promethearchaeota archaeon
AGAAGAAAGCAAGATCAAAGCATAGATTAAATATACTTTTTACAGATGCTGATGTATTTGACTTCAAGAATAGTATGAAAGAATTAAAAAAAATGAGTGAAAAAGATATAAAATTTGTAATGGTAGTTCCAAAATTTGGATTCTCTCCTATTATGGCAAAAAAAATGGTCGAAGAAGCAAATGGGGTTCTTTTGACTTTAAATCAATGGAGAGACTTTCCAAAATTAATATCTGAAATAATAACTAACCAATAACTTTAATTTTTTTCAATTAAAACAGGTGTCTAGATTAGATTTTAAAAATAATATTCAGAATGCCGATTTTTTTAAAAGATATGTCCGAGGAGCTAGACTAAATAGGGGCAAAAATATCCCTAATAAGAATATTATTAATTTCAATATTGAAAAAGATCCACAGATAAGAATTATTGCTGATATTCAAGGTTCAGGGACTTCTAGATATGTGATAAATATTTTACAAGAGTTTAATGGTAAATATAAAATTATTCATGATTGTCCCGATTTTAGAAATGGATATAACTTCTGTAAACACATTGTAAAGATTTTATTTTTACTTGAACCTGACATTTGTAAATCAATTTGCAGTAATTTTCATTTAATCAAATTTTCGTCGGATTTTAGTTTAGTTAAAGAAAGTAAGTCAAAAAGCTTTGTTTTAAAAGCTGAAGATTTAATTAAAGAATTAAAATACTATGAAGCTATAAACTTTTTAAATCAAGCGTACAAAGAATCTAAGAACTTTGAATATATTTTGAAAATTGGAGAAATTTCTTTAGAATATAATCTATATGACTTATTTCTGAACTATGCTGTTAATTATAAAGAGTTATTAAATAAACACGCGAGCAATCTCCCTGAAATTATAATCTCAACAATTTCCTTCTTACAAAATTATAATTTCCCTAAGCAAGTTGAGATTAGTATTAATACTCAAAAAATCTTAGTCAGTTTCACAAAAGATAAACTAATAGAAATCTTACAAAAGTCTAAGATTCATGAAATTGATAGTTCTATTCTAAGATACTTATTATTAAATAAACTAGATTCAAAGATTTATGTTTCAGACCACTTTAGTGATATTTTAAAAGGTTCCAAATTGGAATTAAAATCAGTTATAGAAAAAAAGACTGAAGGATTAGTTGATGAAGCAATTTTAAATATGGAATCAGAAGAAATTATTGATTCTTTCATGAAAATAACAGATTATTGCAAATTTGAAAATTCTAATATACTTCATAAAAAAATCCAAAAATATAAACACCAATTAAGGGAAATGTATATAGAAGGGCTAAAATCCAAGCATGCTTTTCTTAGATCTTTAGTAATAGCAAATACTAATACTGATAAATTACGCCAAATGAAATTTACTAAAAGATATAACTACCCTACTTTAATTTGGGGTTCTGCTTTTAAGAGTGAATCACCTTTACATTATTATATTTTAGAGAAGTGCGGTTATGAAAAGCATCATTTAGAATATACAGAAATGAGTAATTTCATTGAAAACTTTCCCGTATTTGCAGAAATTTTTAACGCAAATAATCCGATTAAATATGAAGTGAAAAACTTTTGGGGATCTTTCGAACCTAAAATACTCAATGTTGTTAAAAAAGATCCTATTGTTGAATTAGATTTTGATATTCAAACACAAGAAATTGATAAATTTGTTTTAATAGAATGGGATTTAGCCCAGAAACCAATTTTGGGTAGCTATATATGCCAATTTTCTGATGGTTATCTTATACCAGATCAAACACATCCTTTAACACATTACATCCAACCTTTTGATCTAATACTATGCGAAAGAAAACCTGTTGCAGTTAAAGGCAATAATATTAAAATAATGAAACCTTTAAGGAGGATCAGTATTAAATCTGCTATTGATCTCGTATGGTTTGGTATTGAATATATTGCCTCATACTTACCTTTGAAGATAATTGATGATTTAAAGAACTATCAAATTGACGAGCTTGATGCAATAGAAAAAGTATTTAAACTATATAACAATAGCTTCCTTCCTGATAAGAAAACTTCTAAAAAACATATCCATAATTTCATACAAAACAAAATTGCAAAGGAACTTAATAAAACATATTTGAGATTAATTGATAAACCTAATTATAAAGAGAAAGTGCTTAAAATGATTGGATTTGATCGATATTCGCAAATTTTTACAAAAAGAACAATTTTACAGCAATTTCTAATGGATGATTTCAAAAGAACATCACTTCAAGAGTTAAAACTTGATTTCAAAAAAAAAATCGCAAAACAAATTTCAATTTTGATAAGAAAAGAAGAATTTAATACAATTGACTTGAAAGTCTTGAAAAAGTTCCCCAAATTTAAAAAATTGACTCTCAAATTAATTTATGAATTAAAAAAACGACTTATCAGATGTGAGATTTATCAAGTTGGTGAAAACTCCTATAATATTCAAAATTTACTTAAAAATTATTATGGCGAGATTCTAGTTAGAAACGCTTTGAATATAGATTCGAATAGAAAAAAGCCTGGTACAATAATTTCTGATGATGATCTATCAAAAATATTAGAAAATTTTAACTTTTTAAAATTAGAAAAGCCAAAAATAATTGATAAAACTGCTTGATGGGTTATATTTAAAAAATTAATAGAAATCTTATTTTTAACTCATAAATTTTTGGGATCTATGAGTGAATTATTTGCTGAAAGTGTTAATGGAATAAAAATTTGTTATGAAATAAAAGGAAAGGGAGAATCTGTTCTTTTAGTGCATGGTTTCAGTGATAGGAAGGAACATTGGAGAGCTCAATTCGGAGAATTAGCTGAATATTTCAAAGTAATAAGATTTGATAATAGAGGTGCTGGAAAGTCTGATAGACCTGATGGTGTTTATACAATGGAACTTTTCGCAGACGATATCAACAGTTTACTTAATCATCTTGAATTAAAGGAAACTAATATCATTGGACATAGCTTAGGCGGAATGATAGTACAAAATTTCGCTATAAAATATCCAAATAGGATAAAAAAAATTGTTCTTATCAATACTATTGCAGGTATGACTCCTCCAGGAATCCCCCCTAACCGAGGGGTTGAGATATATAGAAAAAATGCAATTGCAGGGATTAAAGCGAGAGAAAAAGATCCTCTCAATGCCTTTCTAAATGGAGCTAAACATAGTTATTCAAGAGATTTTTATAAGCAAATGCTTGAAAATCCAAGAAATAAATTTCATAATATATGGTCAGTGGAAGATTTAGTAGAAGAAAAAACACTTTATGGTCCAACTGAGAAGGATATCAACCATCAAGCAGAAGCATTAGCATCTCATAATACATATGACAGATTACATGAAATTAAAAATGAAGTCTTAATAATTGCTGCTGACAAGGATAAATCTTGTCCTATGTTAATGAATAAGAAGATTCATGAACTCCTACCTAATAGTCAATTTATAGTAATTGAAAAGGCAGCACATCAATCAATATTAGAATATCCTTATATAATTAATCCATACATTATTGAGTTTTTAAAAGCTTAATTTAGTCATTCATAAATATATTTTAAATAAATAATTAATTTTGTTTAATATGACTGATTTACTTACTGATGTTAATGGTATAAAAATCTGTTATGAAATTTTAGGAGAGGGGGACCCTGTCTTACTAGTACATGGATTAGGAAGTAAAAAAGAAAGTTGGATTGGCCAATTCAAACCTCTCTCAGAACATTTTAAAGTAATTAGGTTTGATAATAGAGGTGCAGGGAAATCTGACAGACCGAAAGGGGAATATTCAATGGAACTTTTTGCTGATGATATTACTGGTTTAATGGACTACCTAAAAATTGATAAAGCTCACATAATTGGCTGGAGTTTAGGAGGGATGATCGTCCAGAATTTTGTTATAAAATATCCAGAACGAGTTAATAAAATGATTTTAATCAATACAAATTATGGTACACCCGACGAGTCTGGAGCAGAGCTTTATAAAAATATGCGAATAGCAAATTTAAAAGCAACAGAAAAAGATCCAGAACAAACATTTTGGAAATCAATACGTGCAGATTATCATATATCATTTAGAAAGCAATTAGAAGCTGAACCGTCTAAAAAATGGTATGGATTATGGTCAGCGGAGGATTTAATAAAAGAAAGTATGATTGATCCACCGACTCTAGAAGATATTGAACTACAGGCAAGAGCTCTGAGTACACATCATACATTAGAAAGACTAAATGAAATCAAAAATGAATCATTATTAATCACATCTACTCATGATAGAGTTATACCAACAGCAGTCATGAAAGAAATGCATAAAAGAATTCCAAATAGTACCCTAAAAGTAATAGATAAAGCAGGTCATGGTTCACCTCGATCTAGGGCTCAAGAAATTAATAAAATGATTATAGATTTTTTAAGTAATTGAATTACTTATTTTTTTATTTTTCTTCAATCAACTTTTCTTGATTTAGTGTAGTTATGTCGTATTTTTTTAATTGAATTGTTTTGAAGCCCATTAAGAATGGAACCAATGCTACTGAACTAATGAGAAAACTTAGAAAATAGGGTGCAAAAAAGTTTAGCATAAGTGTACCAAGTAAAGGTCCAATAATTTGAGCAAAACTATCTAAGCCTGAAGAATATCCATTTATTTTCCCTTGTTCCATAGGAGATACTGATTGACTAATTTTACTATTCAATGGTCCGCGTGTTAAAGATGCAGCAAAACTGATTATCATTATCAAACTAAAAAACATCCATAAATTAATAGAGAATCCAACAAGGAAGAATGAAATGAGAAACATTACTAAACCAAGTTTAATTGCATTATTTTCCCCCAGTTTCTTTATCGTTGGTTTAAATAAGGTGAATCGTACCAGCGCTCGGAAAATACCTGAAATGAATAAAAGGAACCCAATCTCAAACGCATTTAGACCGAAAGCAATTTCTGCAAAAAAGGAAAGTGAAGCCATCGCAATCATAAATGACGCTGTATGAAAACCCCATAATGTTAGATACCACCTTGCTCCTTTATTTTTTCTGATTTGAATAACAATTTTTTTCTTATATTCATGATTTAATTCACGTTTTTCCTTTGGCCAAGTTTCATTCAAAACTGAAATTGTAATTATCATAGTAAATAAGGATAAACTTGCTGCGACCAGACCAGGGAGAAATATACCACCAAAACTAAAAAGAGTTCCTCCTATTGCAGGACCAAAAAGTGAAGCTAAAACATGAGCAACACCAACATTTGCCATTTGAATACCCCTATCTTTTGGAGGAACTTCATCCCCAATTATTGCTTTTGCAATTGGGAAATTTCCGCCAAATATTCCATCAATAACTCGTGAGATTATTAATACCCATATTGAACCAGAAAATGCTAACAAAATAAATCCTACGAATGTTCCTGCTTGCGAAATTAAGAGTAATGGTCTTCTTCCAAATTTATCACTAAGTTTTCCTAAGATTGGCCCAAAAATAAAAGAAAACATAGCGTTTATTGATAATACTATCCCCATTATAAAAATTGGAATAGAAAAACTGTCTGCTATAAATGGAGCCATTGGAAGAATCATCGAAAATCCAATGATATCAATAAAAACAGCTATCCATAATGGTGATAAATTAGGATATTTAAAAATTGTTATTGGCATGACTGATCTTAAACTAGAATAAAAGTGAAATATCTCCTAAATTGAAAAGTCAAATTAACAATTAACTTAAAACATTTGGATTTTAATCTATAATTATTAAATTTTATTATTAAATGAGACTAATAAGTAATTTTTTTATATAGAATATTCAAATATATTATTATGGGAGCTGATAAAATGGAAAATGAAGAAAATTCAAGCTTTGAGGAAAACTTAGAGAAGACCGTTGAGCTTCCAGCTTTAGATTTTTTTAAAATAAATTTTTTAAGCTTCATAGTACCTCTTTATGCATGCCTAAGCCTTTTCTTGCTATTTGAATATGGTTTTATTAACCTCTTCTCAATACCTCCACTTATCCACTTAATTATATTACCTGTACTTTTTCTCTTTCTTTATTATATATATCTTATTGTATTGATTGAATTTACTGCCTTATGGGCTCGAAGATGGAATAAAAAATCTCCTCCGATACAGGGTGTATTTAAACGTGTACTTGATGATGTGAAGAGTGAAGAAGGTCAATTGATTAAATATTACCATAAAAGAGGTTTTATTATAAAATTCCCTATGTGGTTAACTTCCAAGTCACCATTTCCGTGGTTAATTAACCGAACTCTTCGGAAAATTAGTCATAATAAAATAGGTAAAAATGTAATATATTCTGACTCTTATGTGGGTTTAGAATTCACTGAAATCGGGGATAACACTTTCTTTTACCCTACGACAGGACTTTCTAGCCATGCTGTAAATACTATTTTTGGTAAAATTACAATGCTTGAAATTAAAATTGGTCGAAACAATACATTCTATCCAGGTACAATAATGGGATGCGGAGCACTCACAACTGATGATAATGTTATTTATCCAAATACGGTTTTACATAAAAATTGGAGGGGAAAACCTGGAGAGCTTTATTATCAAGGAAGTCCTGGGCGTCCTATTAACGTGAAGAAGGTAAATGAGTAGGATTTAGGATCTCAAAAATTTATCTTGACTATTTTTTTTTGGATATTTATCATGTCTTTGTAAAAATTCTCTATATGAATTAATTTTGTCTAAAACGATTCCTGTCAATTCTAGACTATCAAATATAGGAACATTACGATTTAAGAGTTTTAGTTTAAACTTATATCGGCTTTTATATTCCTCAAAACCTTCATTGATTTTTAACATAACACAATACATGGGTTTAGTACATATTCTCTTTGCTTTTGAAATATATCTGATGAATTCTTTATTCAAATCCATGTCTTTATAGCCCATTTCTTCCAATAGTTCTTGAAAACCTCCAAATCTTTCAGGATCCTTAATAAATACGATTGAAGAAATATTTGGATCTTTATCTAAAGCTAAGATAGTACGGTAATAGATATTAGGTTGTATTCCTGCACCACCAAGATCAAGAGGGTTAGTTACATTTGTATTTACATCTGGTAAGAATCTCTTCATTTTATTAATAGTTTTTTCTGTCAGACTAGGTATTTTTAAATTAAATTTCTCCAGAATGTCTATAGCTTCTATAGTGGAACCACCACCTATTCCAATTACACCTACATTTCGGGTTTCTGGTAAATGTGTTAGATTAAAAGATGAAGCTAATGCAGCTAGTTCATTTGAATTGTTTACTATACAACTCCCCGTTTGTTTACCTACAGCTTTCCAAATAGCGTTATTCCCAGCAAGACCACCGGTATGTGATAAAATAGCTTTTTTTGTGGCTTCACCATATCCTGCTCTCCAAAGTATTACTGGTTTTCTATTTAAGTTACATTCTTGTACCTTTTCCATAAACTTTCTTCCTTGGGTAACAGACCTTAAATTTTCAATATATAACCCGATTATTTTCGTATATTCGTCATAAAGAAAGTAATCTAAAAAATCAGCAGGAGATAAATCTAATGAATTCCCAATTGATATAAATTTGGATATATGAAGTCCGTATGAGACTGCTAATTGAGATAAGTTTTGTGCAATTCCACCTGATTGAAAAACTCCACTAAAGTTTCCAGCTTTTTTAGATTGTTCAAATGCAAAATATAATCCTCCTCGGGGATTATAAATCCCTATACAATTTGGTCCAATAATCCTAACATTATATCTCTTTGCAATATCTAATAATTCTTTTTCCAGATTCTCATTTCCAACTTCACGAAAACCTGAAGCAAAAACTGTTGCAAAGGGTACTCCTTTTTGGCCAATCTGTTCCATTAATTTGGGGCATAATCTAGCGGGAACCGCCAGGATTACGTAATCTATCGGCTCGGAAATTTCAAGTATGGAACTATAAATTTGATATCCATATAGATTCTGTCCATTTAGGCGAGGATTGAATAAATAAATTGGACCTTTAAATCGATTTTTCATACACCTTAGAAAAAAACCCCCACTCCCAGGATCACGGCTCACGCCTATTATCCCAATTGACTTAGGAAAAAATAATTTTTCAAATTCAATTTTTCGAGATTCATCAAACGCTGACATAAGAAAATATTCTAAATATTGATAAATGAGTTAAATAGAATAATAAGATTGGACTAAAATATTTTATTAAGAAAAATATTGGGTTTGTTAATTATCTCTTATTATTCTTTTAGCTTGTTGAATATCATCATGTATTAAGCCATCTATACCCATTCTTACTACTTCTTTTAAATCTGATTCTTTAATGGGCTCGTTAATGCCTGTCCACATATTAATTAAAAGATTATTAAAATGCGCAAATTCAACAATATCTTTATTAACAGCCTTCCAATGTGGATGAATGGCAAAAAAATTATTATCAATAGCTTTTTTGCAGAATTTAATCACCATTCTAGGAGAAATCAGCTCTTCAGAAACTATTAATCCTAATTTTAAACTAGGTTGTAATTTCTGGAGTTCTAATAATTCACTAAATATAAAAGAACTAAATATTGAAGATTCTATAAGATCTTCTTTTTTCAGAAGCTCTATAAGATCTTTACTAAAATCCTGAGCTTTTACTTCGCAATTTAGACCAATATTTCCTTTAGCAATTTTTATTAATTCCTTTAATGTAGGGATACTCTCACCATCCCCTACATCGATGGTTTTCAATTCATCCAATGTCATATCTCTAATATAGCTGATTTTGCCATCTGGTTGAGTAATATAAGAATCGTGTTTAATTACCATTTCTCCATCTTTAGATTGGTGTACATCAAATTCGATGTAATCTGCGTTTAATTCAACTGCTTTTTGAAATGCTCTTAATGTATTTTCAGGTGCGATATTGCTTGCACCTCTATGAGCAATTATGATTACTTTATTTATATCTAACTTCATTTTTTTTCATTTAACTACTTTAAGTTATTTAATTTATTTAATACATCTTTGACTCGTGAGATATCATTGGAGATAATCCCATCGACACCCATTTTAATCAAATTTTCAATTACGGAGATTGAATCAACGGTCCATGGATAAACTTTTAAATTCTTTTTGTGAGCTTTATCTATAAAGTTTTTATTCATAATAAGATACAATGGATTAATTGCATAAAATTTATTTTCCACTGCAGTCTTAATCATTTTTTTCCTCGAAAACCAATTTATAAACCATCCAGATCTAGTTGGATTCAATGAAGCAATTTTTATCTGAGGCTCTAGATATCTAATCTTTATAAGTTCTTTTTGCTTAAATGAACTAATTATTGTAGATTCAAACAAATCAGCCTCCCTTATTATTTCTATGATCTTATGTACCATATCTTTCGCTTTTATCTCGCAATTTAAACCTATTTTACCCTTTGCTAATTTCACTAATTCTTCCAACGTTGGTATTTTTTCGCCCTCTCCACAATCTAATTCTTTCAATTCTTCTAGTGTCAATTTTTCTATTATTCCTGAATAGCCTGTTGTTCTGAATGTATTAGCATCATGCATTATTACTATTTCCCCATCTTTGGATTGACGAACGTCAAATTCAATATAATCAGCTTTTAATTCAATTGCTTTTTTGAATGCCTTTAATGTATTTTCAGGTGCTAAATTGCTGGCACCTCTATGTGCGATTATTATAAATCGATCTTCATTATGCTTGGATATAATAAAATTCACCAATTTTGTTGAGCTTAAGTTTATTCTAATTCTAATAATTTATTTAAAAATACTAAAGCTATTAAGAATAGTCGTTCCTATGTATCAATTTCTTCCTTTTATTTATTAATGCAGTTTTGATCAAATACTTAGTTATCTATTTTATCAAAAATCTTATGGAATGATTTGGTAAACTCTTCTATGTAAACATTGATCTCCCCGTTTGTTTAAAATTTTATTAACTGTTAAACTAGATGTTTATATATCCGTAATACTGTAACAATTATTTGAGTTATGCGTTAAATTTATAAGGATATAATATTTTTAATACTGATAGGTTGTAAGGAAGTGTTAGAAACAACCTAATATACCAATAAGTTTAAATATCTGAAATAAAAGATCTGAGGAGATATCTCAAATTATGAGATTTTGTGAAGAATGCGGGAATATGCTCGTCCCTAAAGATGGTAAACTCTACTGTAAAGCATGTGAAAAAGAATTTAGTTTGGATAAATCAAAATCAGAGGATTACAAAATAATAAAAACGATCAAACACGATGAAAAGGAAAGTGCCCCAATTGTAGTTAAGGAGGGCTTTAGAAGCGAAAGAATTTCTGGGGATGATCGTAAAGCATATGAGGATCTGTTTGAAATCTCTGAAGGGGATTACTAGTTAAAGCCTCTTTTAGAGTAATATAATTAGATCATTTATTCTTCCTTGTTTTTATCTGAAATTGTTTTTTAATTTTGATAAATTATATCTTTAAATTGTATTAGGAGTAATTAAATTATAATTAGATAAATTATTTCAAGAAATAATTAAGACACATTTGAAATGTAGATTGATATGTCTGAAGAAAAAAAAACCCGGTTACGGGGCTTCGCTGGAATTGTATCTAAACAAGTTGAACCCCTAAATGATAATGAAAAATTCAAGCATATTTTTAAAGATGCTAAAGAGAAAGTTCTGTTAAATGCAAAAGATGGAAAGTGGGCAGCATTACTGATAATAGATAAAGGTAAAATCTATGTAGAAGGCATCAAAAATCAACCTAAGGAAAATTTAAAAAAGAAAAACGTGGGTTGGGATGGATTATTGCAAACTAAAACTGAGATGTTTATGGAGCTCCTGGGAAGTGAAAAAGTTTCAATGGGTAAAATTATTAGAAAAATATTTTCAGGAAAAATAAAAATTAGAGGAATTAAACACGTTTTAGTGTTACTGAAACTATTCGATTTATAAGCTTAGCTCGAAAGTATTTGCTAAAAATTTCATTCTCTCTCTTAATTCTTCTTCATTTTTTTCATCTTTTAACGAATTAAGAATAACATCTTTATCTTTCTCCGCTATGTGGTCTTGGAATAATTCAAGATATTCTCTTAAAAAGATAATCTTTTTATTAGGATGAGTTTGAATTTTACTAACGAATCCTTCAATTATATGCTCAATAGAATGTTCCTCTACTTTTTCTTTAGAAATGATCTTTCCTTCACCTCCTAAGAGCTCTTGGATCACTGAATTCTTGTTAATTATATCTCGAGTTATTTCTTTTAACATTTCATTTCTAGGTAGAATTTTTAGATTCAAGAGATATTCCTTTATTTCAGAATTCTTATTTTCGACTTCATTAATTATCTCAAGTATTTTTTCTTTATTTCCACTTCGCATATAATATTAAAGGCTTAATTGAATTATAAAATTTTATTTGAATCACCCTTTTTTAGAATTCATCTTAAATTTCCTCTTAATTTTTAAATTTAACTGAAAATAATAATAAATTAAGAGATGTATGTGATTGATAAAGAGAAAATAAGAAAATTCCAAGGACTATTAGATTATGAATTTAAAAAAGAAGATCTGTTAATTCAAGCTTTAACTACTCCACAATTGGGAAATCTAACAGGAAAACCCAGTTATGACTTTTTAGAAACTTTAGGAGACGCTGTAATTAAAATAATATTTATTTTAAAATTGTACCAAATGGATATAAGAAATTCTGGTGAAATTACTAAGATAAAGGCAAGTTTGGAAAGTGATAAAACGCTTAAAAAAGTAGCAAAAAAAATTCAATTAGATGATTTTATTTTTAAAACCGAAAACCAAAGAATAACAGGTACTAGAATTCTTGCGGATGTTTTTGAGGCAATATGTGGAGCCTTATTTCTTGATTCAGATCATAACTTAGATTTGGTTGAAAAAAAAATAATAGATCCTTTTTTTGAAGATTTAGACATAATAATTCAAAATTCAATTATTTCTAGTAAAAATGAATTACTAGAATATTTACAAGATAAATTTAAAACAAACATTGTTATTGAACTTGAATACGAAAAGTATGGGGAAGAGCATGATCCGATCTGGATGGCAAAGAATCCAAGGATATTAGATAAAGAACAAAAAGAATTATTAGGAATTCCAAAAAAGCTAAAATCAGGTAAATTTGGAACAAAAAAAGATGCTGAAAAGAGTTTGTTTAATATTATATTAAATTACTTAAAAAAAAAAGAAATCTGAGTAATTTTTATTTTTTTTTTCACCATAGAGAACCCTATCATTCTTATATAATCCTTTCTTTATCAAAATATAAGAAAATATGGTGTGAATAATGAATCCAATGGAAAAAAGAAAATTAGCTGGATATATTTTCATTTTAATCGCAATGGGGTGTTTCGCAGTTAGTATGCTATTATCATTCTTTACTTATCGCATGCTAACTCTACAAATGGTAATCCCATCTGATTGGCCCGCGATAATTTCTAGGTCAATTCTATTTGTTGGTTTGGTACTAGCTCTTATTAATTTATGTATTGGGCTTTTTCTCATAATAAAATCTCGTTAGGAATTCGAAAGTTGAATTTTCTTATAATTCTAATAAATAAATTTAATTCTTCGAGTGAATTAGAACCTTAATTTTTATAAGATTTTCAAAATTTTCATATCTGTACCGTATTTATTATCTGAAAAAGTTTATTTTAGCATTATTATATTATAAAGTTAAAAACTGAATTAGAAAGAAAAAGCAGATTTTACAACAATTAGATAGAAATAATTTAAAGAGGTTTTAAAATGCCTAAATCATCAGTTATAGAAAAAACACCTTTAATGGTGCAGTTTGAAGAAGAGACAGGTAAGTTAGCGATTTGGAAGGGTGAGCTTTCTAAGAATTTTAAAAAGTGGAAAAAAAGGAAGAAGGAAGAAGATATTAAACAAAAGAAAGAAGAAATTCTTGTACAATCTCGTATTGAAAAGAAGAAAATGAAAAAGGATGTAAAGGAGGATAGAATCGCTGGAAAAGATTATGATCATTTAATTACAGTAGAAAATCTTCATAAAACATACTTGTTAGGTACAACAGCAGTTGCAGCATTAAGGGGTATTGACTTAACGATAGATAATGGAGATTTTATTGATATTATGGGTCCTTCTGGTTCCGGAAAAACGACACTTCTTAATCTAATTGGTGGGCTTGATACCCCAACAAGAGGAAAGATATTTTTAGAAGGCAGAAATATTAGTATGCTTAGTGACAACGATCTTGCAGAAATTAGGCGTGAAAGAATAGGATTTGTATTTCAATTTTATAATCTTCTCCCTCAAATGACTGCGATGGAAAATGTGATGGTGCCTCTACATTTTTCAGGGAAATTAAGCCGCCGAGGTAAAAGAAAAAAAGCAATGGATCTCTTGAGATTAGTAGGATTAGATGAAAGAGCACACCATACACCTTCAGAATTAAGTGGAGGTGAACAGCAAAGGGTTGCTATCGCAAGGGCTTTTTCTAATGATCCAGCTATTTGTGTTCTTGACGAACCTACAGGTGATTTGGATTCCAAAACAGGAGTTATGGTTTTAAACCTTCTTAGAGATTTAAATAAACGTGGTGCAACCTTTGTTGCAGTGAGTCACGATGCCGCAGTATCGGAATTTGCTACTCGAGTCTTTCATATGAGGGATGGAAAACTTACTCATGAGGGGAAGATTGGTGGTTTGAAGGAAACCGAAATTATGCAGCTTAAACGAAGACAAGAAACAGAAATTAATAAAGAAAAATGTAAAAATAAGATTTTCCAATATCTTTATTCTAACCAAGGTAAAGTGGAAATTCCTATAAGTGATATTAAAAGTAATATTCCAAATTCTATAGTGATGAATTTACCAGAACACTTTAATGATATACTTCAAGAATTAATTGAAGAAAATAATAATTTTGGTCGAATTGAGGGAGAACTATTAATTTTAAATTAAAAAATCCTAAAGAGTTAAATTAAAATCTAAATTACATTACGCCACATGACACACATTAAGCTAGTTTTCAAATACGCGTTCCAAGATCTTAAAAAACAAAAGATTAGAACGTTATTAGCTATAGTAGGAATGCTTATATCAATAGGGCTACTTACAGTAGTCTTGTTTCTATCAGATTCCATTACCGTGGGTTATGTAGACTATTTATCTATAGATTCTGGAGATCAGGATGCTGTTATCTCCGTAAGACATTATAATGGTGAACCTATTAACAGATCTTCTTATTTTAATTTTAATCCTATAATTAATACAGTTCAGGATGCATCTAATGTTGTAGAGAATTTCATACCAAGAATGGAAATAAGGGGCTATGTTAAGAATCTTTTAACAGATGAGCAAGAATGGGCTACTATCTCAGGAATTAATCTTACTTTAGAGAATAATATTAATTTTGGATCATTTTTAAATCCTACCAATGAGGAATTGTTAGATTTAAATGAATTACCATTAGATTATTGTGCTATTTATTCCGGATTTAATGATATCATTAAATACTCTGAAAATGATACTATCGAAATTCAGATGCGATTAACTCATGGAGATGTTACATTATATCGCACAAGAAATCTTACAATAGCGAAAATTTTTGATTTCAATTTAAAATGGCCAGCAAGTTATCGTGATAGGAACCTGATTGTAGTTGATATTGAAACAATATATCAATACTTTGGATTCGTAGAATTTCAGGGAAAATGCGATGATTTAATCTTAACTTTCAAGAGTAGTAGCGAACTTTATGATATAAGAAATTTTGAAAGTTCTAAGATTTTTGTGAAGAATCTTGTCACTGATATACAAATAGCCATCGGTATTAATGAATATAAGATAGATTTGCCCAAATTGCGAATTTTAGGATATGCCGAATTATTAAGTGTGTTTATAGTAATAATATTTGTTTTTGTGTCAATTGTAGCTATGATGATTTCTGGGGTTTTAATTAATGGTATTTTAAAAACTTCGGTAGAAGAGCGAATTCGAGAATTCGGAATATTTCGCACTTTAGGTGCGAATAAAAGATATAACTTAGCTATAGTATTAATGCAAGGCTTTTTATTGTGTAATTTTGGGGCTATTGCTGGCATCTTAACAGCATTTTTACTTTCAAATTACGTAATAATTCCTTTTGCAAATACTGTTGTTTCAGGAAGTATGTTAGGTTTTGGTACAATACCTTTCTCTTTTTCATGGGGTTCTGTCATCATATCATATATAATGGGCATTAGTGTAGGAATGATAGTTAGTATTGCTCCTGCTTATAAAGTGATGCGTCTTCAATTAATTGAATCAATTCACCCTTACCGCCATGAAGATACTTTATACCATATACAAAAAAAAGCAACAGTCAATTATAAATTAATTCTAACTGGAATAATATTAGCATTTAATGGTGGTTTTGTTTTTTATGTGATTCCTCAAATTATGGTTGCCAGTGATATGGCTCTTTTTGCTGGTACATTGATAGCAATTTTATTAATTTTTAATATTGGATTAACACTTGCTGGATTAGGATTGATCCCAATTATAATAAGGCTAATAATTGAATTATTTAGACCACTTGCGAGAAAACTATATAATGTGATAAAAATCTTTGTCTTTCGATACCAGCGTAGAAATTCAAGTACTATAATCATTTTTGCATTATCTTTCTCATTTGTAATTTTCACTTCTTCTCTAATTAATACTTTATCTGCACAATCAACTGCTATGACAAAATTAGCTTACGGATCAGATCTCCTTATTGAAACTATCGGATGGGAAGAACCTGAAGATTCTGGAGGCGGAGGATTTTTCGGTCCAGGAATTTCCTATGAAAGTTTACAGACTGCTGATGCTTCTATAAATCCCAATAGAATTCTCACAATTGAATTTGAAGAAGAATTAATGGCTATAGACGGTATTGAAAAAGTTAGCTCTGTCTTAGCAAAACCTTATCAACTAACTCAAATTTACGCAGAAGAAAATAAAGAATTTAATGCTGAAATTGGTGATTATGCAGGTTTATCAACGCAAGATATAACATTAATTGGTATTGATGAAGAATATCCTTTTACTGTGAGAAGTGAGTATATTGAAATGACGTCGGGGAGTTTAGATAATTCGTTTAATGAGCTATTTTATAATAATCAAACATACACCTGTATAATTTCTGAAGCAATCGCGTTAGCGATGAATTTATTGTTCGGAGACAAAATTCGTATTATTATTCAGCGAGGAGATGAAAGGGAAGTTTATCCATTTTTAATTGTTGGCACCGCTAAAAGCATGTCGGGATTTTCTCAAGAATTCTCTGCTTCACTTATGATGGGTGGGAGAGGAGGTGTTTTAATCTCTCAAGAGACATACATTGAAATTATGGATATCCCTCCCATTCCTTATTTAGATAGAATCTTTATCAAACTCCGAGAAGATAAATTATCAGTATCTCATTTTATAGAGTATATGATAGATGAAAATTATCAAACTGAATATAATTATGATATAACTGATCTTGCTAGAAGTGTAGCACAGGCAGAATCTGCGTTTTTTGTATTAGACACATTATTTACATTAATCGCTTTAACTACTGTATTTATATGTATTTTTGGATTGTTATCTTCATCCTATTCAACAATAATTGAGAGAAAAAAAGAAATTGGTATAATTAGAACATTAGGCCTCAAAGGTAGAGAAATAAATAGATTATTTATACTAGAATCCTTAATAATTATGATTAGTAGTGGAACTATTGGCATTGTAGTAGGCTGGCTTACAAGTTGGTTAGTTACAAGCCAATTAATGGGTACTATGGCGGGGATGCCTGTAGTTCTCTATGTACCATGGGTAAACATAATTTTGATATATATGTTATCTATTATGATGATTTTTTTTGGAATGAAAATACTGCTTAGAAAAGCTAGAAAACAGAAGATAGTTGAAATATATAGAGAGACAGTTTAAGGGAGGTAAAACATATTGAGAAAAGCTAAATTGATAATAGTAGGCATTTTACTTTCCATGATTTTTCTTATGCCCTTAAATTTAGTTTTAGAAAATAGCTTTGGAAATATGGATGTGAATGAGGTAAATGTAATCGAATCAAAAGATAATACTTTAAACAGTTCTGATGTTGCTGGCTCAGATCTTTATGCTGAAAAAATAAGTGCTTTTGTTGCTGGGAATAAATCAATAATAAAGCAATCCCTCTTTACAAATGACACAAATATTCTTTCTCAATTTGATTCAAATGATCCAGCTTTCTATAAATGTAATTTGATAATAAGTGCTTCGAATGGAATCAATCCCGAGATATTTCCAAGAATATTAACAGAGAGTAGTATCCCCTCACAGTATTTTGTGGGATTTAACAATTTTGTTGGATTTCTTTTTTATGATAAAGTATTGAATCCACAAGATGCTGAAATGAGAGCAGAAAGAGCTTTAGAAATAATTAGGAAGAAATTCAAAATTGATCTAATAATGGTTAATGTGTCAGAACCTAACTTTTTCCCTTTTATTGGATCTTGTCCAAATTGGGATTGTATTTTTGAGGAGCTTATGACTAATTTTCCAATGGATGGATATTGGAGTGCCTTAGATGTAAGTCGCTTAAGCAGCCAAAGTTATACACAAGATTACCATCTTTCTTCATCCTTTATGTTGCTTAATTCATTAGACTTTTTTGAGGGAGATTTTGATATATCAACAGATCAGGTAAACTTCAATATAGAATCTCTAGATTTATCGTTCTTAGAGAATTTAGAATTACAGAATCTTGTTGATCAATTCGATATTATCTTAGAAAATTATGGAGATATATTTAATGCTACAATTTCAGAAGAAGAATTGGAACAATTTATTGAAATTTTTAGCACATTTACGCTTTCAAACAATTCACACTATACGAGTATTTCAATTCAATATGAAGGGTTGGATGAGGGAATACAAAAAGTTGAGAAAAATCAATTTGAATTCAATTTATGGGACGCATTAGGGTATAACGGAGATCCATTATCTCCAAGTGAAAAAATCTATATCGCATTGATAGGTGCTTTCATGAGTGGAATTGAAATAAATATTTTATGTACAGAAATTGTTGATACAACTCCAAAGAATTTTAAATTTAGTGATTATCTTTTAGAACAAATAGGTTTACTTTTTTATCTTGCTGGAATTGATTTCAACACTCAAGATCTTAAAGATTATTCATTTGATTTATTTTGGATTGATACTGAGGGGATTAAGCGATCATATGTTACACCCGTTAATCTACAAGATCCATCTGATATAATCAATTTCTTACAACAAGTTGGATTTCAAGGTTTTTCTTTTATTCCAACAGGAATTATCAATCCAATTGGAGAGTTGTCAATTACTTATAACATTTCAAATTCTGAACCAAATTTATTGCTCAAAAAGGAATTAATTGGAGGAAATGCATCCTATGGAGTATTTCATAATTTTTCATATTATATATCAGCTGAAAATGTAGGAAATATTACTGCATGGGGTGTACCTACTCAAATTCCGCTCGAACTCAACGATTTTTTCCTTCTTCTTACATTTGGAAATCAACCACTTGCAGATGAATTTCAAGATGCCATATGGGAAGTTGTTCGCATAGAATACCCCAACCAATATGAATCCTTAGAAGATTTTTTTAATTTTGATGAAGATCCAAGAATTTTTTATTTTGATTCATTTGGTACAGGAACTTTTGATACATTTTATCCAAATTTACTTAATTTCACTAATCTATTGCCTTATAATAAAGATATGGATCATGTTATAGATATTATTGTTACAGGGTATCCTCAGTTAATTACTGCTTTAGCAGCTTTAGGGATGACCCCTAGTGATCTTAAAGAATATTTTACCAATAGTTTTAGTGTATGGAATGAGAATAATTGGAAACTAACCCCAGGAGAATTTTTATCTTATAAAATTAATAATTTTTCAATTTCAAATTTGGATACATTTACTCCCTTTTATCTTAATAATTTTACAATTCTCACAACACCAGCTACTCCTGAAATAATTTCTGGTATCCCTCTCCAGGGGTCTACACCAGAAGCGGCTCTATCAACTGATGATGAGAGTTGGATAATTGGTTCTGAAGAAAAGTTCTTGGAGCACCAAGTTGAAATTGATTTTATTTTTAAAAATGAGACTAAGATTGATTTTGTTAATAATAAACTAGAACGAGTATCTTTCATAGTGGATATCAATAGTTCAATTAACTTAGAAGGTTCTAATTTTGAAATTTTTGATTTTAACGTTGAAGAATTTAAAGATATGAATCCTTATTTAGACAGTATTATAAATAATAGTTGGACTTTCTCTATAATTAATCACGATAAAAATTTAGATTGGCTTTTTTATCCATTAGATCAACAAAACTATACTGTACTTTTTAAAATAACCTGCACCAACTCAGAGCAGTTTAATATTTCAATTAATGATTTAGATATTGAATTCTCTGTAAGGGACATTAATTTTAATGATGATTCTGGGTCTAGAGTAGTATATGGTTCTTCATCGAGTTATGTTCAATTTGAAAGATCCTCGAATTCAATACCTTTATGTACTTATGATGGAGCATCACTTGTTGTAAATGCTTATTTAAGTAATTACAGTTCCAAACCTGGTGAATTAAATACTTACTTCATAAATTTTAAGAATATTGGTTCACAATCTGCTAAGAATATAACTATTTCTATGTTAATTCCAGGAATTATTAATAATATTAACAATTTCACACTTACAAATAATAATTTATCATACTATATAGCAGAACTAGCTCCTTCAGAAGAAAAGACAATTAGTTATTCATTTTATGTCCCGAATTCTATATCTATAAGTGAAATTTTAATCTTTTATCACAATCCAAAAAATACTGAAGGAGGAAATTCATCTAGAATAGTTAGTATTACTAATCAAGTTTTTATTTCAGCACCAATAAATTATAAAGATAGTTTCCCATTTGTCAGAACTATTGAAATTAGTTATAATAATTTGATGAATAATGCTCCTGCCATAGGAGAAACTTTCAATCTTACTATATCTCTTAAAAATCTTGGTCCTAATGGTTTAAAAATACCAGATCTTAACATATCGATGAATGATCAATTTGGAGATTTAAAGAGAGTAGATCAATTTATACCTTACTTTGAAGATATCTCATTTAACGAATCAGTCTCCTTTAATATAACTTTAAAAAAGGTTGGATGGAAAGGATACTACTATCCTCCAATTAATTTTATTGAGAGTTCAGAAAGTAGAACTCTACAGATATCAATATCCGCATTCAAAATATTAGGGGAAATTAATTTGACAATCATTAAGTCTGTAAATAGAGACCAAATTGAAATTGGAGATAGTATAATAGTAAGTATAAAAGTAGAAAATACAGGGATAATTTGCATTGAAGATATAAAAGTTAATGATATGATTAGCTACTCTCAAGCAGATTTCTCTCTAATAGAAGGAAATTTAGTTAATTTGATAGATTCCTTAGATCCTGGTGAAACAGTTACTTTCAATTATACAATTAAGGGTAAAAGACAAAATATTGTAAGTTTAAAGCCAGCAATTATTGAATTTTACTACTTGGACGAAAATACTGCAATTTCAAATACCGTTATAATAAAAATTATAACTCCAAAATCAAGACAATTTTTTTATATAGCTTTGCCAATTTTAATAGGTATTGTAATATTGAGTACTTACTTTTGGCAAATTAAAAAAAATAAAAAAAAGAGAACCGCCTATGAAAGATCTGAGATGCACATTTTTGAGCTTAGCTCAAGAGAATCAATACTCAAGATAGATCACACTTTAAGAGAAAGATTAAATATAATTTCAAAAACATCTGAGGAACAATTTACTGAGTTAGAGAAAAATAAAGAAATTAAGAAAATAACAAATAATGATGGGAAAGAGGTAAATATAAATGAATAAGAAACAGAGACAATCCATTATTTTATTAGTTGTTTTAATAATTTCATATACTAGTGTTCTTCATAAATTTTCAAATTCAAATAATACATCTAATGGAGGATCACAATCTCTCCAGAAGGAGCTTATTCCTTTAATATCAGGGTTTTATAATAAAAATGTGATAGTTTCTTTTAAGAAACAATCATATAATAGTTCAGTTACGTCTCGTTTTGAATATTATGGAGGAACTATTAAAGAAGAATGGAATAATAAATTTACAACAATTTCTGGATTTGCAGGAATTATGCCTTTAGAAGCCAACAAAACAGCTTTTCAAAATAATTTTCCTGATGCTATTATAGAAAACAATGAAATAATAGAAGCCCAAATGAATTATGCTTCAATTCAATCTGGCGCGGTTAACTCAACTTGGTATTTAAATGGTTTTAAAGGCAGCCCAGATTCTTCTGTAGCTGTGTTGGATACAGGGATCAATCCTAACCATAATTTCTTTCCAAAAGGGTATAGTCCATCAGATTTTAGTGGAAACATCGTAGGGTGGCAAAATTTTGTAGACCTGCAACCTATATCAGATGATAATGGTCATGGCACTTTAGTTGCTTCAGTTATTTCAGGAACTGGTATGGATAAATACAATTCGATAAATCCTTCATTAATCAAAATTAAAGGGAATTATTCTCATACTGAATTATTTGATGAATACTCCGCTCCAAAAAATTATACATTAAAAATGTTCACTTTTAACGCATCAAGAGCAGGTTCAAATATTTTAATAAATTCTTCATGGAAATTAGAAGAACAAGGAATAGATCAATTTTGGTTTGAACTATACAATAATGATACGTTAGTCCAATATTCATATAACGAGCTCCAAGATAATTATTACCTAATCAACCATGCACTTAATCCAAATAACTTAGGTGTTTACGATTTATATTTGAAATATCATAAACTTCTTCAAAGCAAACCTGTTTTTTCTTTTAATACAAGAATATCTTATTTCCCCGAATTTCCAATTGAAAATAGACATCTTTTCACGGGTATAGCTAATGCAACAAAAATTGTTGCTTATAAAGTTTTAAATCAATCTGGTAGGGGATACACCTCAGATTTAATAACGGCATTAGCAGGTGTAATAGAAAATCGAGAAATTGACCATATAGTTAGTGTCTGCTTAAGTGTAGGTACACTAGGAGTGGATGCTATAACGATAAATTCTGTAATAGAAGATGTAGTAGATAGTGGAATATTAGTTGTAACTTCAGCAGGAAATTCGGGTATAGAAGTCTCAGATCCATTAAATAAATTAGCAGAAAATAAAAAAGCTATTGTTGTAGGGGCAATTAACGATAATGATCAGGTGACATCCTATAGTAGTATGGGAAAATATATTGATACTATTATTAAACCAGATATTGTCGCTCCTGGGGGTAGCAAAATACCAGGTCATCGTTCAATAATAGGAGCTAGTGACGAGATCGATAAAGCTACTCCTTCATATGGAACTTCAATTGCTACAGCAATAGTATCAGCAGCTATTAATATATTAATTGGAGCAAAATGGGCTAATTGGGTTCAGTGGAATAATCTTGATTTAACAATATGGGTGAATTACATTAAAGCGATTTTATTAATGACGGCTTCAGAAACTAATCTTGAAAGAGAAAATGACCCTTCTACATCTACCGATGAAAGTAATTATTCTCCATCATTATCTATTGCTCCAATGACAGGTGGTTTAAAAGATATTCATGAAGGATATGGAAGATTGAATCTTCAAGCTGCTATTGATGCCTTAGTCAAAAATTTGGAAGCAAATAGTATAACTAATAGTCATTTAATAAGTTCGCAAAACGATCCTCTGGGTACACATGTATTTGCTCGTCAAATTGATCTAAATGAAGATACTCAATATTCATTTACACTATCAACAGATAATAATGACGCTGATTTTGATTTATTCTTGTTTTCAAACAAGTCTAATCAATATGGAGAACCAATTCTACTCCAATCATCTAGAAAATGGTATGGTAATTTTGATAATTTTTATTTCACGCCTAAAAAGAACCAAACGAATTGTATCGTAGTTGTAAAAGCAATTGAAGGAAGAAGTGACTTTACTTTAAATATTTCAACTGTTAATAACCTTTTTGAACCAGAATTAAAAATAGCAGAAATAAATTATGTCGGGGGTTCCAAAAACACAACCATCATGAGCTTTCAGGAATTTATAGGAGGTGAACCAAAGAAAAACTATACAATTGATAGTTACAGGTTCTATATTGAATATTTTGATAACGATACATCAAATGTCCCCCCTCAAGAGGTTTATGTTTCAATTTTAGAACTATCTAAAAATTATACTTTAACTCAACTTTATGAACTAGATAATATTTACACGGATGGGGCCATATATGTTAGTGATTATATTCAGTTTCCGAGATCTGGAATATATCACTACTTTTTTGTTGCTAGTGATGGCAATTTTAAAACTAGATATCCAGAGATAAAATTATTTAATATTACAATCGAATTTCCAACAGATAGCATTCAATTCCCAAATTATCATAGTTTTAATGATGGAATTGGGAATTGGACATATACAGGCACAGGTTGGGAGATGATGTCACAAAAAAATGTTAAAGATAATAGATCAAGATTATATCAAGATTCTTGGTATTCTATGTATTTTGGTACGTTTCATAATAATCCAAATAATTATACTTATCAACCTATTAGATTAACTGAGGATCCATATCCAAATGGCACTTTAATTAGTCCATTGTACAATTTAACAGATATTCACCAAAATTATAGCCAACCTTTCGCAAAATTTGGATTTAGAGTAAGTATAAATTCCGGAGATTATGTTTATCTTCAGATAAATCTAAACTGGACTGGTTGGATATCTCTTAGGACATATACAGATATTGAGCAGGAATGGTTTATGGATACCATTAATTTAACTCAGTACATTGGAAATTTTGTCCAGTTTCGACTTGATACTTCTTTAGATGATGAATTTGATTCGATATATTATAAAGGGTTTATTTTAGATTATTTTGCGATTGTAAATCATACTAATGATAATGTTCCCTTGATAAACTTCAATTTAAACAATGATATTTCTTCAACTCAAGATTCAAAATACCAGAAATATAAGTTTTCTCTTGAATATTTTGATTTAGATGATAATTATCCTAAATTTGTTTACTTAGAAATTGATGGTACTAATTATTCAATGTATAATATTTATGGTGATTGGAATGCTAGCTCAAATAGTATTGGAGATATGGGGATTTATTTTACCAGATCTATGCTATTAGGAGAGATCTCGAATCAATCATTCAGATTTCATGTTTCAGATGGCAAGCATATAATTGGAAGTCCATGGTATAATAAAAACAATTCATTGTTTATATTTATCAACCCTACTCCGCTACAATTCAATTTACTAATGGATGGCAAGCTTGTTGGGTATGAGTTTTCGAATAACAACTTAGATGATTATTATGTGTCGGGTACTCCAACTCCAAAAGAGTATACTGCTTGGTTTAGAGCGGATAACACTTGGCATCCCATAACACGTCTCAGCCAAGATTATATTTATGGAGGGATTGGGCAGAGTTTTGGAGGATTTGAACAAGGTTATGGGATAAATTGGGATAGTCATTTAATTACTAACCTACTACACCTAGGAAGTGAATATAAAGTTTACCTTGAATTTGACTATGAAATTTCTTTACAGAATGAATTTTTTGAACCTGAGGATCAATTGGATAAGTGTATAATTTCGATATCAAAAGATTATGGAGAATCTTGGACCGTTTTAAGAGAATTTATATATGATGATGAGGATCTAACTGGAAGCAAAAGATTTGATATTTCTCAATATTCTGGAGAAGATATAATGATAATGTTCACTTTACATTCAAATGATAATATAATTGGATTGGGATATGGATGGTTACTCTCTAATATATATATAGGTTATGGTAGATCAACAGATTTTATACCTCCAGAAATTACAATATTAAATCCTGAGCCTGATATAAGTTTGAAATCGCTAATTTCAATTGAAGCAAAAATTATTGATAATATTGAATTAGATGAGTCAAGAATTTACGTTTATCTAAATAATAATAGTGTTGATAGAAATAAACTCACTTTTAATATTAATAGTAGTATATTAGAATTTAATTGGGATACAATTAGATTTAATGATGGCCCTTATGAAATCAGAATAATTGCTTATGATATAGAAGGGAATAAAGGAGAATCATCGATAAATGTCATAGTAAATAATGGGAGATGGTGGCTCTTATGGGGACCGTATATTATTCTAATAGGCGCTATAATTATTACGGCAATATGTCTTTTTGTTATTGCTGAGAAGAAGGGTAAAATTTGGATACAGAATATTAAAAATATTCGTGTTGAAAAGATTAGGCTTAAGGATATTGATAAAGATCAAGTTATAAAACGATTAGAATTAATCGAGCCAGATGAAGAGCTTCAAAGACCCTTAACATTATATTGCAAATCATGTAGATCTTGGTTTATTTCAAACAAATTTGATATGATATGTCCTATTTGTGAGCATGATCAAATTTATACAGCGTATAACTGCTCAAATTGTAGAAAATGGTCATTGAAAGATGAACCTGGAGAAAATTATTATTGTAAAAATAAAAAATGTGAAGGAGTTAGATTAGTAAGAAAAGAAAGAGATGAAATTGAAGAAATTTTAGCTAAAGAAGGTAAATTTCCAAGAGAGTTTAAGAGTAAGAAAAAGAAGTTTACCATATTAGATATATAAAAATAAAGAAAAGTAGAAAATAATGGATTTAAGGAATTTCATATATAAACTGAAGAAACGTTTTAATCTCCAAATTATCAAACATTCTTTGCTTGATCTTAAACGAGATAAAGCAAAAGCGATCTTTGGAATATGTGGTATCGCAATTTCATTATTTTTATTAACAACTATAGGTATGCTAAATGATACTGTGAATTATAATTATCTTTTATATGTTACATCATCAACAGGAAAATCAGATATTATGGTCACACGATCTATACAAACAGATTTAACGTATGATCCTTTCTTTGATGAAGATATTATAGATAATGAATTGCAGGATATTGAGGGAGTCCAAAAATTATTTCCACGTATTATGATGTTAGTAGAGACAACTTCAGAAAATATCAACATTAGTGGCTCTCTACAATTATATGGTCTTGACTTTATTGAAGAGGCTGCTAATGGAAATATGGGAGACTTGATAGTTGTTGATGATAGAGGAGAAGAAACTAATGAAATCTATAATGATGAACCTAATAATGGTGAATGCGTTATACTATGGAATGTTGCTCAGATCCTTAATGTAAGTAAAGGAGAAAGTATATCTTTGAAATACCAAACTTATGAATTAAACTTAACTGTAGCGGAAATATGTATTCAAAATCTAAAATTTATGCAATTTGAAAATTCTTTGATTCTTGTTAATATACAGCAAGCCCAAAATTTTTTACGACGAGAAGGTTTAATAAACTTCATTGTGGGTACTATTAACAATCCTCGAATTGTCTACGATGCTAGCAATTTAGACTTAACAACTAGAAGACTCCGGAGAATTGGTTCTAATATACAGGAAAGATTAGATCTCAATGAATTTACTGTAAATCTACCAAAATTAGAGGAACTAGAAGGAGGCGAATTCCTATTAATGACTGTAACAATAATGTTTTGGTTTATTACAATTCTTTCCACTCTCATAACAGGTATCTTAATTAATAGTATTTTATCTACTTCAGTTGAAGAAAGAATTAGAGAATTTGGAGTGGTTCGCGTGGTTGGAAGTAAAAAAGCATATGCCATTAAAATGGTTTTATTTGAAGGATTAATTTTAGGGTTAATGGGTTCGGTTATTGGGATGATATTAGGATTCACAATGATGAAACCAATTGCTCAAACTTTATTTCCTCTATATGAATTTCAATTTGAGTTTGCTGAGGTTGAATGGGTTATTCAACCTGATACGCTTCTAATGACATTTTCAATAGGAACTTTTGTATCCTTAGCAGTATCTTTATTACCCGCTTTAAAAACAGCGAAGTTGGATATTATTAAATCAATCACTCCCTTTCAGACCAAAGAAGAAGGATGGGAAATAAAAAAGGAAGGGAGTATGAATGTTAAAAGTTTTCTCACGGGTATCGCGATAGCTACCATTGGAATGATAGTTTTTGTCCTTATGCCAAATATTTTTGTTACAGGTGATTTTATGTTAATATCAGCCTTATTTATTGGCTTGTTAGCAGCAATTGTAATTGGATTGGTTTTTGCATCAATTGGAATAATCCCCTTAATACAAAAAATCTTTTTAATTATAATTTCACCAACCATTAGAAAATATAGTAACATTATAAATATTTCACTAAAACGTTATAGAAGACGTAATACAAGCACAGTGATTATGTTTGCAATCAGTTTTTCTTTTATTTTCTTTATTACAAGTGTAACCGAAATGCAATCTGGCAATATGGATCTAAATTTAAGATTTCAATATGGATCAGATTTAGTTTTAATGAATCAAAATTTCTACACACCAGAAAGTGCTTTAACTCTTGAAATGGTTGAAGAATTAGAAAACTTGCCAGGAGTAGATAAGCTTGCTATATCTCTTCATAATACATTTGATCTTCAAGCAACTCTAGCAACATTATTTGAAGTAAGTGAAGGTCAAGTAGGCTTTGGTGGTGATTCCACAGAGCAAATGTTGACAATGTTTCAATATTTTGGAGAGGAGGATGATTCAAAATTAAAAACAACTGCTGGAGATATGATGGATTTTGATGTTGTGGAAGCAGGATTTATTGGTATAAATGAAGATTTTGTTGATTTAGTTGATAAAGATTTATTAATCTGGAATAGTGGTGGAAGTAACTCAGAATATTCCTTTAATGAATTATTCACTCATAACAATACTTGTATTATAGCTAAATCTATAGCGGATTATATAGGGGTTAAAGAAGTTGGAGAATTTGTTCGAATTACTTTTTACAGGCCAGAAGATTATGACTATGGACCATTGGCCCCTGGAAATGTTACACTTTTTCGAGTTGTTGGAATTTCAGGTGGAATTCCTGGATTCTTTAACTTTCGAAGTAATGAAATGTCTGCAAATGGCGGAGGTGTAATGGTTTCCTTAGAAAATTATATGCGTTTAATGAAAGTTGAAAATCCAGGTGAACCTAACATGATTATAGATAAAATCTTCTTAAATTTAGTTGATCAGACGGAAGAAAACATCAAGGAAACTAAAGACGAAATTAACAATGAATACCAAGATAGAGATATCATTATTGACGATGCAATATCTAAAATCAATTTCTTTAAATCAATGACTGAACGACAATCCTTTCTTATGGAATTAATTTTAACATTTACCGTGATAATTAGCATATTCGGTCTTGTAAGTAGTATGTACGCTGTTATATTAGAGAGAAAATTTGAAATTGGAATACTCCGATCTATGGGAATGAAAACAAGAAATGTCCGTAATATGTTTCTAATTGAAAGTATGATTACTTTAATTTCTGCGGGAGTTATGGGGACAATTATTGGTACTTATACCGGGTATCTACTTCAATCTAACATGAGTTTAATGACAGAAATGCCAACTGTTTTCTCAATTCCAATGGATACATTATTAAGGGTGTTTATATTATCAATTTCTTTCGCATTTCTTGGAACGTATATAATTTTAGTAAAATATTTTTACAAGAAAAGTATTATGGATATCTTCCGGCAGACATTTTGAAATTTTTGTTGTAGAAATATTATTTAATATTTTTCAAAAATTTGATAAACTTATTCCACGCCTGCCCTCTATGGGAGACTTTATTCTTTTCTTCTGTTGTTAATTCAGCAAAAGTCTTGTCTGGTATAGTATTAGGGAGAAATATTGGGTCAAATCCGAAACCCCCTGAACCTATTGCAGTTTTTGATACTTTTCCATAAACTTTTCCTTCGAAGAATAAATTTTCATCAAGGGGTTTAAAGTAAAGTGCGATAATTGAAGTAAAATGGGCTTGAGAATTCTCAAAATCATCTATTAGTCGTAATATTCCTTTATTTCCAAGATTTTTCATAACATATGAGGAATATACTCCAGGAAATCCATTAAGAGGTATATCCACGAAAAATCCAGCATCTTCTATAAAATAAGAACCATTTACTTGCCCTTTTATACTTTCTAGTTTATAAAGTGCTACTTCTTTAAGAGATTCTGATTGGACTTCGATTGTCTTGATATTTTTCTGTTTTAAAATATAATTAAGGGGTTCTTTTTTGAAGAAAGTGGAAATTTCATTGTATTTAAATGCGTTTCCAGTAACAAAATAAATGGTTTTTTGATCTATGTTCATAATTATTATAAGAGCTTAAGATTTATTTAGATATTCGAGCTCACCGAAGATTGAATCGATTAAAATAATGATCATTCCAAAAGTTTATTTTGTATATTTCTTTATTTATTTTATATTAAATCTTATAAGAACTGCAACCTAATAGGAAGAATGTAAAAATGGCCCGGATGCACTCAAGAAAACGTGGAAATTCGGGGAGTAGGCGCCCAGCTAGATTAGAAAAACCTACATGGGTGGAACTCTCACCTGAAGAAGTTGAAAGTGAGGTTGTAAAATTAGCGAGAAAAGGACAATCAAAGTCAATGATAGGTACTATAATGAGAGATTCACGAGGAGTACCATTAGTTAAATTAGTCACGGGCAAAAATGTAACTCAAATTCTTGAAGAAAATGAAATTGAATCACCATTACCTGAAGATCTTGCAAATTTAGTAAGAAAAGCTCTAAGTGTCAGAAAACATCTTGAAACAAATCACAAAGACTTAGAAAGTAGGAAAGGGTTGAATCGGACAGAGAGTAAAATCTATCGATTGATAAAATACTATAAAAAGAAGAAAATTTTACCACAGGATTTCAAGTACGACCCTGAAAAGATAAGAACATTAGTAGCGAGATAAGTGGAGGATTTAAATTGAGTTCAAAAGTAAGGAAAAAAAAACCTAAGACCAAAAAAGTATCATTCAAAGATAAAAATTGGTACTCCGTTGAGGCCTCAAAAAGCTTCAATTTTAAACCTATTGGTGAAGTTATTGGTTTGGAAGACACCTTAAATGGAAGAACGCTAGAGGCATTGCTTTTTGATTTTACACATAAATACCATGATATTAGTTTGAAATTAAATTTCAGAATCGTAGAAGTCAATAATGAAGCAAAAAAGTGTAAAAGTATTTTTGTTGGGCATCAATATACAAATGATTTTATAAGGTCTTTAATTGGTAGAGGAAGTACAAAGATACAATCAATTATCAACTTAACCACGAAAGATGGTTATATTTTTCGTGTAACAATGATTTGTACTACTATTAAAACAGCAAGAAGTAGTCAACAAATTTTAATACGGAAAATAATAAGAGAGATATTACGTGAGTTTTCGAAAGGTCTGAATCATGAAAAATTTATAGCAGGGATGATATACGGAGAATTTCAAAATCAAATTCAACGTGTAGCAAAAACTATTTATCCGTTATCTAATGCTGTAATTGTTAAGAGTAAGCTTGTATCTATACCTGAAGGGGGGGAAGATAAAGAAATTCCAGATGACCAATTTGAGATTGTAGAAGTTGATATAAAAAGATCGAGAAAATCAGAAATAAAAAGATCTGAAAGAATAAATGTAAAAAAACTTTCACAATCCAGACCTAGAACTCGAACACCTACTAAGGAAGTACCCACTCCCCCAGAAGAAGAAAAAAAAGAAGAAGAATAACTTAGATTAAAAAGCCTAATAAGATTTAAGTCTTAGTAGTTCAGTATATTTTTATAATAAAATCTCTAATTTTTGAAGATCATCAAATTAATTTCTAATACAGATAGTTATTTTTAATAATCTGTATAACTTTTTTTAACCTAATGAACTTTTACAAATGGTAGTTATGTCTTCCCAAGAAGGAAATCGGAATAATTCATATACTTTTGATGATTTTTTATTTGTTAGAAATCATTTTAATTATTATAAAGATGACAATTTTTTACAATCTCTTGTTAAAAATTATGTCCCCGGCGAAGAGTTTGAAAAAATCGATAGAGATCTTCGAGCTCTCTCCGATTATGTTTCATTTAGATTTAGAGATCTTGCGGATAAAGCAAATGAACTTGAAAATAGGGTAAAGGTCACAAAAGTCAAACATTTTGATGCTTATAATCACCGAATCGATCGAATCGAAAGGTGTTTAGAAACTGAAATTCTCGAAAAAGAAATTTTCAGTCTTGGGCTTTTTGATCCTGCTCGAAATTCTGCTTGGAGTAGATTTGTCAAAATGTTTTTGCTTTATGAAAACGGAGAATCAGGAGTAATGTGCCCAATTGCATGTTCTCATGGAGCTGTTGAACTTATGCAAAAATATGAAGAAACGTTGGACTCTGAAGCAAAAAAAATCCTAAAATCCATACGAGATGGTGAAAATGGAGAATACAGTCTTGGAGCTCAGTTTGTAAGTGAGATTCAAGGAGGAAGTGATGTTCCAGCAAATTTAGTTGAAGCTGTATATGAAAAAGAAGAGGGTAAGGATGGAATATCAAATGTATGGAGACTTTACGGTCAAAAGTTTTTCTGTTCAGCTACTCAATCAGACCATGCTGTTGTGACAGCTAAACCGAAAAATGCTCCGTCATCTACTAGAATTGCTGCTTTTGCAGTACCATCGTGGTTACCCGGTAATAAAGAAAAGGAAATTAGAAATTCATACACTATTGACAGATTAAAGCAAAAACTTGGAACTGCAGAATTGCCAACAGCAGAGATTACCTATAATGGAGCTGTAGCATACCCCATCGGCCCGCTTGAAAAAGGATTAGCAGATATCGTAGGAATTGTTCTTTCATTATCTAGACTTCATGTTGCTTTTGGAATGGCTGCAGGTGCTTTGCGAGTTGTAAGAGAAGCTATATTATATTCACAATATAGAGATGCCTTTGGAATACCCATATCATCTTTTCCAATGATGATAAATCAAATAAACGAATTAGAGCAATTTGCTAAAAGAACAGCAGCCGGGACATTCAAAATTTATTCTGAATATATCCAATTTAATGAAGAACTTATCAGTGGAATAAGGGAATTAGAGAAAATTAAAGATATCGAAGAACGTAAGCGCCGATTTAGATTACGGGAATTAATCATGCTACAAAAGATTGTAGTAGCCGATGAAGCTCCAGCAATGATACGAAAAGCAATTTCTTTTTATGGAGGGCATGGTATCATGGAAGATTTTTTATCATCTCCACGTTTTCACAGAGATTCTATGATTATGGAACTGTGGGAGGGGCCTAGAAATGTCCTCCTCACTCAAATTCATCGAGACTTTTCAAGAGTAAAAGACTGGTATCCTGCTGAGGATTTTTGTAGAGATTTACTTAAGGGAGCAAATTCAGACCTTATTGAAGAATATTCATTAGAATTTAATAGGATAATGTCCCATGATAGTCTGCTAAGAAATGATGAAAAAACATTAGCGATCTGCAGAGATTGGGAAGAATTCTCGGCTAAACTTCTCATTGCATATCAAGAACAAGCATTGAGGGAAATTAATTACGCTTCTAAACCATTAAAATTTTCAAAATTGCTACGTGATTTCAAAAAAAGAGAATTACCAAAACCCTAAGAACAAATAGTAGTTCAATGACAATTAGAGTATTATAAAGATTAAGCTAAAATGGATTAGTTTTTCGTTTTATATTTCCATTAAAATCTTGATAATATAGAGTATTGGGAGGTACATCTTCTACAACTATTGTATGTGCCCCTATTACTGAATTTTCACCGATTTTTTTCCCACACATTATACTGGCATTGATTCCTGTCTGAGAATTAGGCCCAACTATTGCACCCAGCTTTCTTCGACCAGAATTCATATATTTTTCTTTTATTTTCATTTTTATACTCATATTATCAAATCGCAAATTAGATATTTTCGTACCAGCTCCAAGGTTGATATTCTCACATAAAATAGAATCTCCGATATAGTTAAAATGTGGAACGGAAGTATTAGAAAAAATCAATGAGTTTTTTAATTCACTCATCCCAATATGACACTCATTTTCAATTGAAGTGTAAGGACGTATAAAGGCATTTGGGCCTATTTGATTATTTTCTCCTATATAACATGGCCCTTGGATATAAGAACCCGATTTAACGGTAGTTCCTTTTCCTATATGAACAATGCCCTGAATTTTAACGTTTTCTTCAATTTCTCCAAAGATTTGATTTTTAGTTCCGTCTAGAAGAAACTTGTTTGCATCAAACAGTTGCCATGGTAATCCAATATCATTCCAGAAATAATTATTAATAGTACAACCGATAATTTTTCCACCAAACTCGTTTATTAGTATTTGCATGGAATCGGTAAATTCAAATTCGTTCCTAATAGATTTTTGGGTTTTATCAACAGCTTTAAAAATCGACTGTTTAAATAAATATATTCCTGCATTTGCTAAATTTCCCGCATTTTGTTTTGGAAGAGGTTTTTCTATTATTTGTTCTACATAATTTTTAGAATTTAACTTGATAATTCCATAATCTTGTGGATTATCTACTTTCCGTAATGTGATTAATCCGTCATATTCATTTTCCTTATATTTTTGTAATATGACTTGAAAGATTTTAGGATCAACAAACAAATCACCATACATCATTAGAAAATCTTCATCTTTAATAAAATCTTTCGCGTAACCTGTTGCGTGAGCAGTTCCTAAATACTCTTCTTGAGTGATATATTCTATTTTTACTTTTAATTTATGTGAGGTTTTCTCAAAGTATTTTTTTATAATTTCCTGCTTATAGCCAACAATAAGTAAAAAATGATCAATTCCTACATTTTTTAATCCCAAAATAGTATGTTCTAGTAGAGGTTTTCCTAATAATGGAATCATTGGTTTTGGTCTTGATGAAGTTATTGGTCTTAATCTCTTTCCTTCTCCTGCGGCTAGTATTACTGCTTTCATAAAAACAATCTATAAGTATATATATTTAATTTATTTGGTCAAAATCCTTTACGACTTCATCAAGATAATATTTTAAATGTTTAAAAGGTCTTAAATCTCCAGTAAATTCTTCACCAAAAGCAGAATCTAATGATAATTTAGACTTTAATTGTTTAAAAATTGCTTTTACTTTATAAAAATTGCCAGTAGCGATAAAATCTACGGAATAACCATTAATACTCCCAAACAATATAATTTTTTTATTATTATTTTCTTGATCATTCTCCATATCTTCAATATGAATTTCTTTAATATTTGTTTTGGCACGGATTTGAGTGTTCATTGAAATTGTTGCCAATTTAGCAGATAAATCTGAACTATATAATTCAATATTTTCGAAGGTTTTATCTCTATTTAAATTTGTTAAAAGATTAATATCAAAAAGTTGAGAAACAATTGGTAATCCCTGAGCAGATATCCCGGCATATAATATTGCATTTTGTCCATTATTAAAGGATTTTGCATAAATTTTTTCTTCTTCTAAAGGATCTAAGTATTTGTCTCTTAAATAGCTGGTTATCAGATGAATTACATCATCAAAAGTAGGTTCTTCGGAAGAAGATTTCAATCTATCTAAATCATTATATTGAACTTGAACCTGTTTAGAAAAGTCTTTCAACATTTTAAAAGATTCTGTTGATCCAACAGCAAATTTGCCAATACTGCAGAAGAATAAGTTCTGACCGGCTTTCGTAACCATATGATCAACAATTATCCTTTCTCTCCCAGATTTTTTATGCTTTAGACAAATTTTCCTTAAACGCCAAGTATTTCTGGGATTTATACTACTCAGTAATTTTTCGGTAAATAAAATTATCTCAAATGCATTGTATTTTTTTTCATCTGAACAATAAAGTATATCATTTTCTAAGATAATACTGAAAGAAGAGATCATAAGGGGAAATTTAAATTAGGTAAAAGATCAATTAATTATCTCTTATAATACTAAAAATTATTTGGTATAATAAGTTTTTTTGATTTAGTTTTATAATATATGTAAGAACTCTTGAAGATTATCAAGATTAAAACTATAAGTATAAATTTTATTAGAATTAAATACATTACAAACTTAAACATCATTATTTAAAATATAAATGGAAACATTGAAACCAAAAGATAGAGAAAGCATTAGAAAAGCTTCTGAGTTATTACTCAATTCAAGATTCTCAGTTGTATTAACTGGGGCGGGGATTTCAACCGAATCTGGAATTCCAGATTTTAGGGGGGATAGTGGAATATGGAAAAAATATAAACCTGAGATATATGGAAGTTTTCAATCATTCTTAGCTGATCCTTCGAAATTCTGGAAAATGGCTGAAAAAATTGCTCCAACTTTATTTGATGCAGAACCGAACCCTGGTCATTACGCTATCGCAGAACTTGAAAAATTAAATATAATTAAAGCAGTTATTACTCAAAATATTGATGAATTACACCAAAAAGCAGGAAATATTATTGTTTATGAAGTTCATGGAAATATTAATAGATTTACTTGCTTAGGGTGTCGTGCAAGTTATACCAAAGAGCAAATTATGCGTAAGCTTAAAAGAGAAAAAAAAAAAAATCCAGGATGCAATTATTGTGGAGCTCCCTTAAAACCATCAGTTGTATTATTTGGAGAAATGTTACCAAATTTTGAAAAATATATGTCAATAGATTTGGCAAAAAAGTCAGATGTCATGTTGATAGCAGGGTCTTCCCTCTCAGTGGTACCTATATGTGATTTACCGCTTTATACTTTAAGTGAAGGAGGAAAATTAATTATTGTGAATGATGAACCAACAGATTTGGATGAAAGAGCGGAAGTTGTTATCAATAATAAAACTGGAACTGCTTTACCACTAATTGTGGAAGAAATCAAGAAAAGCAAAGCAGAAAATGAATTAAATAATCAAAATTGATTGATTTTTAATAAAATAGTTTTTAAGCTTTTATTATATGATTACAGAAAATGTTATAATTAAAGATTGGCGAAAAATTGATTTTTCTTTTGGTTTAGTTTACCCTAATATATATAAACTTGGAATGTCTTCATATTCTATTAGACTTCTCTATTTTCTCATAAATTCCTTTGAAAATATAGCTTGTGAACGCATTTTTCTTCCAGAAAATATAAAATTGAGATTTCCTGCTTCTAAAGATTTTTCTTCAAAAAATTCTTTACGATCACTTGAAAACAACATTTTACCTGGAGAGTTTGATATTTTAGGTTTTTCATTACATTTTGAGAATGATTTTAAAAATATATTGTGGATTTTAGAAAAAGCTGAGATTCCCTTAACTTCTCGAGAGCGTTTTAGTGTTTTAAATGAAGGTGATACTCAATTTCCAATCATAATAGGGGGAGGTCCCGTAGTCACCTCAAATCCTATTCCATTAAGCGATTTTTTTGATATTTTATTTATAGGGGATGCTGAGGAAAGTTTGAAATCATTTTTTAAATTCTTCCAAAGATTTAAAAAAGGAGATTTAAAATTTGGAGAATTTTTGGAGAGAATTGGAACAATAGAAGGGATTTTTGTACCTTTACTTAATAATAAAGCCAGAAGAGCAATTGTTAATAACCTCGATGATTCACCTACTCCTATTTTTCAACTAATCTCTAAATCACATGGAGAAAAATCAATTTTTGAGCGAAATTTTTTCCTAGAAATAAATAGGGGATGTCCATATCAATGTAAATTTTGTATAAGTTCTTTTCACAATTCTCCTTTCAGAAATCGAAGTTATGAAAACGTTAAACAAACTATTGAAGATGCAATAAAATATTCTGATTTCGATACAATAAGCCTTATAGGTTCCTGTATTTCATCACATCCTAAATTTAAGGAAATTTGTGAACATATAGTTAGCAAGGGAAAAAGATTAACAATACCTTCAATTCGGATTGAGCATCTAAATATGGATTTAATTCAAATTTTAGAAAAAGCAAATATCAAAACTATTACTCTTGCTCCGGAAGCTGGTTCTGAAAGCTTGAGATTTGAACTCGGAAAGATGATACCTAATGACAGAATTATTTCAGTTTTAACTCAAATTAGAGATTCTCAAATTAAAAATGTAAAATTATATTTTCTAATAGGATTACCAGGGGAGAAGGAAGAAAATATTGATGATATTATTAATATACTAAAATTATTCCATAATTTAGGTTTTGAAAGAAACGCATTAAGGGTAAATATTAATCCTTTTGTTCCAAAACTCAATACTCCTTATGAAAAAAAAGTATTTTTTTATTTAAAGGAAAATATGCATGATCTAGTAAGAAAATATCAAAAATTGGAGAGAAATTTAAAAAATTTAAGCTCTATAAAGCTCAAATTTAAAAGATTTAAGTTTGTCATTAAGAGCGCTAGACTTCAGACGTTAATTTCTTTAGGAAATCATAAGATTTCAGATCTAATTCTAAATTATTATGCCAATGGAGCTACTTATACTTCACTTGAAAGAGCTGAAAAAGAATTAAATTTCTCAATTAATGAATACTTAATAAAAATTAGAGAATGTTATTCTCCTTGGATAATCTAGATTTAAATTTTAAAAAATAAAAAAAAGTTAATCAATTTTTTTAAAGACTTTTTTAGATGCTCCACAGACAGGACAATTATCAGGGGGTTTTCCTTCGTGAGTGTAACCGCAAACAGGACATATATAGACATCATTTTTTTCTAAATCATTACCCTTTTCAATCGATTCAAGAGCAGCATTGTATAGATTATGGTGAACCTTTTCTACTTCATTCGCATAATTGAATGTTCTCTCTGCAGCTTTATTTCCCTCGTTCTTAGCCGCTTCCAGGAATTCAGGATACATTTTTGTAAATTCATAATGCTCACCTTCTACAGCTCCTCGGATATTTTCTTTTGTAGATTTAATTCCTCCAAGAACTCTAAGATGATTATGAGCATGAACTGTTTCAGCAGCAGCTGCAGCTCTAAAATTTTTGCTATTTGAGGAAAACCTTCTTTATCAGCTTGTTCAGCAAAAGCTAAGTATTTACGATTTGCTTGTGATTCTCCCGCAAATGCTTCTTTTAATCCTTCTTCTGTTTTTGACATAAATCTTCACTCTAATGGAATATTTAAGGTATAACTATTTTTAACTATTTTTTAACTTGATTTTTATAAATCATAAATTAGGTTTAGATTAAAATATATCTTAATAATTCAAACATTTAATGCCTTAACTAGTTCTATATTATTCTTTGTTTTACTGACTCGATAGTAGATTTTTAACTGAATCTACAATTCGAGTTAAATAATGCTCAGCGACTCCAAATCTTACATGAGAATTAAAAACTAAAATTATGAAATATTTATTCTGAACATATTCTGAAAAGATGAATCTTTTATCTTTAAATGTATAAAAGAGCTTTAATATAGAATTATTATAGATTTTAACACGAAAATCGACCTCCTTTAAAAAATTCTTTAAATATACTTTGTTATAGGAGGAGTATAACACCTTTCCTCTATCAGTTAAAAGAATTGCTCCATCTAGTTCATCAATTAACATTAATTCTTTCATATATTCTATAATTTGTCCTTCGGTTTGAATATTGAACTCATTACTAAAAGCATCTTCAATAGTCTCCTCAATAATTTCATTAAATACCCCATCATATACAATTTGTTTATTTATATTAATTTTCTTTTTACGCATGTATGTAGTAAGTCGATTATTGATTTTATTTACGGCTTCCTCTAAAAAAATTTCATTTTCGATTGTGTCACATAAAATATTGTAATTTAAAGAGCCTTTTTCAAATATGACAAACTTCACATCACCCATTTCTATTGTTTTAAATTTTTTTCCTATCATTTCCTTAGAAAAAGACATTAAAGCAGTAATAAATGGGGAAACAAGGTTTTTCTCCACTTGAAAATAATCTGTGAAACTTTTACCATAAAAACAAATACCTGATCTATTAAATATAAATAAATTGTGAATATTCGTATTATCATACGATCTTTTGATAATTGAAGGCAAAGATATTCTATCTTGTATTCCCATAATATGAAATTTAAATATAACTATAAAAAGAACAGCCTTTTAAGTTTTATACAGTATTTCACAATTTTATTTCTCATAACTTGGGTTTTTCTCATTATTATGTAGAAAAAAATCAATTAAACGAGTAAATATAAAAAATGAAAGTGGGAAGAAAATAATCCATAAAATGATTCCGATTAATCGTGTATGTATTATCTTCCTTTTTTCATTTAGGATCTTTGGCAAACTGTAAAATACAAGTTTTTTCTCATTTTTTTCTCCACTCACAATTCCTTTTCGATTAAATCCTTGTTGAAATTGGTTCGTTCTTTTTGTAGATTTAAAATCTCGATATATCCATATAAACCAGCCTGCAAAAAAATCTTTTGAATTAATAGTTCTAATTGTATGGCTTAATACTTGTAATTGTTTTTCTTCACTATATTTTACCTGTCGTTTCCAATCAGCATGAAATCCATATTTTGCTCCCGCCCCGAATTCAGTATAAATCCATGGTTTATTAAATGCTGGTGTTCTGATTATATCTAAAATGAGACTAATCATTTTCTCATGGCCATAATACCAGCCAAAATATGAATTAATTGTGGCAATATCACCATGATTTCTAGTTAAATCTGGTATTAATTTTCTTGATACACATGTTACAATTCTACTTTTATCCAACTCTCGTGCGAAATTCATCAATTTTTTAATAAATTTAGCACATCTTCTTTGTTGTAGAGGGACTTCATTTCCTACACACCACCAGATTACTGAAGGATGATTAATATCACGTTTAATAAGTTCTTTTAACATAATCTCTGCTGTATTATACGTTTTAGAATTTTTGAAATTACAATGTTGATATACAGGTATTTCTTCAAGAATTAATATACCAACTTTATCTGCTATATCTAATAAATCTTCATCATGGGAATAATGAGCAGTTCTAATGGCATTAAACCCAATAGATTTTATATTTTCAACATCTTCTTTCCTTTTTTCATAAGGAATTGTTCGCCCATATGGCATATATTCTTCATGTAAACTTACCCCTTTCAAAAAAATTCTAGTTTTATTTAAATAAATAGCCGTATCATTAATTTCAATTTGTCTTATACCAAAATGTGTTTCATATAATATCTCTTTTGGAACTCCTGAATTATTACTATAAATTTTTAAAAAATAAAGATTAGGATCTTCTGGAGACCATAATTTTGGATTATTGAAAATGAAATCAAACCGATGTTTTTTATCTAATTCAAGCAAATTACCTTTAAAAAGGAGATTTTTATTATCAGTATCAAATATCTTCCAATGAATGGAGAAGTTGCCAATTTTTCTATAAGAAATTTCTATTTTACTTTTTTTTCTCGAGAATAAGTAAGTTTTAATAGAAACCTTTTCGATTCGATTCTTATTTAAAATTGATAAGTTTACATCTCGATATATTCCACCCCAATTAAACCAATCAAATGAAATTGAAGGAATTTGATCTATTCTTCTAGTATTATCAGTTCGAACAACAATTGTGTTATTTTTTTGTTTAATTATTTCTGCTATAGCAAATTGAAATGGTGTAAATCCACCATCGTGTTTTCCAATAAAGATTCCATTTAACCACACTTTTGTACTATAATTTGATCCCTTAAATTGTAAAATATAATCAAAATCCAAGTTATTTATGGTTTCATCTAGACTAAATTCATAAAAATGCCAAAATATGCCTTCAAAACTTTTATATTTCTCAAGGAGATTAAAACTTTTTGGAATATCAATATTTATTAGATTAATATCATTTATATCATAGTTTTTAGGTGAGTACCATTTATATTCAATACCTATATTATCATGATCGGGCTTACATTTCCATTTTCCGTTAAGAGAAATTGTTTTCATTGAAATATACCTAATTTCTTATTTAAAGCAGTTATTTCCAACTTGGAATTTATTATATCTTACTAAATTTATCATCGGTTTTAAAATCTACGCCAGTTTTTACTAATTTTAGAATTTACAAAATTTGCATTTAGAGGGTTGTTATTCATCGTTTAAGATGATCTAACCTTAAAGTTTAAAAATAAGGAAGACGGAATAATAATTAAATTAAATAATTTATTTAAAACATTTTTAAATCATTAC
>JAEOTV010000195.1 GCA_016839635.1 Promethearchaeota archaeon
AATTTATGAAAAAAGGCGAGATGTATTAGTTAATGGTTTAAATAAAATGGGGTGGAAAACTGAGAAACCAAAAGCAACTTTTTATATCTGGACTCAAATTCCCGAGGGGGAAGAAAATAGTATGGATTTCACTAAAAAATTAATAAATGTGGGTGTTATAGTCACACCTGGTATTGGATTTGGAATATATGGAGAGAGATTTGTAAGATTTGCATTAACACAATCTGTTGAGAGAATAAAAGAAGCTTTAGAAAGGATAGAAAAAGTAATTAATTAAAAAAGAAAAATTATATAATTAACTATTTTGAATTTTTCCCATATTTACTCCAGAGATACCCCATCTTTCTCTGATCTTCGCTTTCTATTTTACCTTGCGAAGAATTAGAGTAATCTAAAGCCATTATGACAGGGGCTTTATCTGAATCCCAATCTTTATAATAATCTAATATCATTTCAGGATCTAGGTTCTCTGCTATCTTTTTTTTCGTTTTTTTCACCTCTTTTTTATTATTTGGATTATCACGCAGAGGAATCAGTCCTTAACCTACCATTTTCTCAAAATTTCATGGAATATTATGTTGAGAGAACAAATCCCTAAAAATTAAAAGAAAAGGGTAAGAAGAAGGATTTATTCTCTCTTCATAATACTACTTCTGGGATAAAAGCTCTCTTATAGCTATCCCATGAGAATGTAGTATTATGCTGTGAAAATACCATTTTTAGTATGATAGATTGTTATTAAAAATAAACCAGTGTAAACTTATAAATTTACCCATTTCGTTCCCATTTGTCAAGATATTAGGGCGTATAGTTTCTCTATTTTTGTCAAAACAATTTTAAAGTAATTCTTTAAGATAGTTATTATTTTAAATTATGATAATTTATGAAAAAAAAAATAGTTCTAATTGGAGCTGGTTCAACTTCTTTTGGGCCTTCAATGTTTACCGATTTATATTTAAGTAAAGTTTTAGATGGTTCTACAATAGTGCTCCATGATATTGATAAAGAAAAATTAGAAATCATTTATGAATTACTTACGATTGAAAATGAATCGAGGAATAATAAATTCATAATTGAACGCACAAACAATAGAAGAGAAGCTTTAGAGGATGCAGACTTCATAATAAATTCTATTGAAGTCGGTAACCGAATGGAACTTTGGAGGCAAGATTATAAAATACCCAGAAAATATGGCTCTACACAAGTTTTAGGAGAGAATGGGGGTCCTGGTGGTATATTTCACTCATTTAGAGTAATCCCTCCAATTATTGAGATTGTAAAAGATGTAGAAAAAGTCTGTCCAAATGCATTTTTCATTAATTTTACTAATCCAATGTCCAGAGTATGTTTAGCAATTAAAAGGAGTACTAATCTCAATTTTATAGGACTTTGTCACGAAATCCATTCTCTTGAACATCATATTCCTCTCATGTTAAACAATAAGCATGGAGATATGAGAATGATTGTTGCAGGATTAAATCATTTTGGCTTCTTATTATCTCTTGAAGATTTAAATTCTGGTAAGGATTTATTGCCAAAATTTAATACTAAAGCTATTGATTATTTTAAAAACCATGAAAATCGATTTGAATTTTCAGAGTTAACATTCAAAGTATTTAAAAAATTTGGATATTTTCCCCATGCAGGTGATAATCATATGGGTGAATATCTCCAATTTGCTGAAGAATTTACAAAAACACAAGATATGGTTGATTGGATTGACCGAACTGATGACGAAAATCAAGGAATTTATCAAAGAATAATGAGATATTACAAGCGGCTTAAAAAAGGAAGATATCCAAAAAAAGGTATGCTAAGTCGTTACCCATCGGGAGAAAGAGCAATCCCCATAATAGAAGCTTTATTGACGGATGCAAATTCTTACGAAAATTCTGTTAATATTCCAAATAATGGACTTATTGAAAATTTACCACAAGATTTAGTTATTGAAATACCTGTACGGGTTGATAAAAAGGGAGTTCATGGTATTAGAATCGGTGAAATACCAAGAAATATTGCGGCCTTATTACGTATAGAGGCTACGATTCAAGATTTATGTGTTGAAGCTATAGTGCATAAATCAAGAGATTTAGCAATTACCGCCTTAGCAATAGATCCTAATGTTGGTAGTTTCAAAATGGCTGAAAAAATTTTTGAAGAGATGGTAAAACTTCAAAAAGACTACTTACCTGCTTTCAAATGAATCAATAAAAATCCCTATTTCTGTTTTTTCAAATAAAAATACGTAATATTTTATTAAGTGAATTTACTTATGGTAGCTCATGGAATCCAAAAATAGTAAAAAATCTAGTGAACGAATTGAAAAAGCTACTACATTTCTCACAAAATTGTGGTGGTTTTTTGCTTTTTTAATCGGGATTCCTTTAGTAATTGCTACTGTTAGTTATTTTATTATCCAATATATCATAAGAGATGTTTATTTTTCTATAGGTCTTTCTGTAATTGCATATATGTTTTCAATTTTCTTTTTCTATAAAAGTTTTGACCAATATAGAAATAAGCCTCTCTTTATTAACAATCAGAATAACCTTACTGCCAGAATTCACATACTTTTTATAGTTAGCATCCTAGCTTTAGTTGTCACCCCCATTTTTATTTATGTTTCACCAGAGGAATATTATTTTGAACTATTTCCTTTAATTTCGTTCTGCCTTTTATACAATATTATTTATTATTATTATTACTATCAACCTGTTGAGTATTTTGATGTATCTGAATCAATGTTTAAACGTAAAATTAGTTACAAATCATCTTTAAAACAATTTCATAATTTAGTGATTTTTATAAATTTCATAATCCATGTATTTTTCTTGACTTATACCTATATCATGGCTCTTTACTTTATTATACCGTTATCATGGCTCTTTACTTTAATTACCAATATATTTTTTTATTTCTTTACTCTATTATATACGAATAAGTTAAGGAAAAGGATAAGAGGTGCCATTGAGAAAGATAAACTATTTCAAGAACATTTACTAAAATTTAAGCAAAAATTTTCAGTATCAGTTATCAGTCTTTCTTTCCTATTATTAATACAATTACCATTTGATATTCTTCTTATTAATATTTTATCTGGGGTTCTCTATACTAATTTAGATTACATATTATTTGCGTTTGTATCAATAATTTTCATTTTCTTATACTTAAAACTAAGAGTTTTTATTTCAATAAATTACAGAAGGAAGCTATTGATATTAGAAGAGAATGAACCCAGTAATTCAAATCAAGAGCCTTCAGATTACTTAATTAGATATCAGAAATGGAACATGATATTATCATTATTTTTTAGTGTCTTTATCTTTTTATTTTCATTAGGAATTAATTTCCCAATTATTGTTGTGATCAGCTTTCCAGCAATTATTATATCTACTTATTTTGAGCAAAAAGCAAATTATTGTCCAAAAAAATATAGTTGCTATATATTTTTATCAAGTAGCGTTATTTTATTAGGATCTATAATCTTTTGGATTTTACCCTCCTTTTTCGATACTCTTAGTTTAGAGATTCAATTAATTACATTTCTTGTGAGTTTGTATTTGGATTTACAAATTTTTATTCAATATGACTATTTTGATAGAAATAAAATTATATTTATACAACACCTATTAGCTTTTACTTGTTTCTTAGTAATTACTTACTCATTTTATCCAATTATTTCATCAATTTATTTTGATTTTCTTATTGAACCCTTAATGAT
>JAEOTV010000196.1 GCA_016839635.1 Promethearchaeota archaeon
AATATTAATAGGAATTTGCTTAATAATAATTGGAATTCTGATTAAATTTCCTGATTTTTTATACAGACAACGTTTTTCATGGATTATATATTCTTTAGGAATAGAGACTCTCTTGCTTTCCATGCTAATATTATTTGAAAATTTTGTAATGGTAGATATAAAAAAGAGTTATAAATTACTGTTTTATTATTCTTATTATTCCTTAACAGTTTATTTATGCCATAATTTACTATATTTCTTGTTTTTAGGCAGATTGAATCCTTATAATATTTGGTTCTTTATATTAGCAACGTTTATACTTCTAGGGATATTACTCAGGTTTATTTATAAAAAGTTTGAATCTAAGGCATCTGTTAAAATCCAAATCAGCAGATTAAGTCTGAATATAACAATGAAAATTGAAGAGAAAAGACATAATAAATTAAATAATGAAAGAAAGAATAGATAATCTATTAGTAGAAAGAAGATTGGTAGAAAGTAGAACTAAGGCACAATGGCTTATAAAAAAGGGTTATATATTTGTAAATAAAAAACAGATAATGAAACCTGCAACAAAGATTAGTAAGTCACTTAAAATCCAATTGATAGAAGAATTCCCGTATGTTGGCCGCGGAGGAATGAAATTAGAAGCTGCTTTAAAAGAGTTTTCAATTTCTGTTAAAGGAAAAATTTGTGCAGATATTGGTGCATCTATCGGGGGATTTACAGATTGTTTAATAAAACATGGAGCATTAAAAGTATATCCAATCGATACTGCTACCAGTTTACTTCACCCTTCATTAAGATCCAAAGAGATGAAAGAAAGAGTTGTTCCACTGTTAGGTGTTGATGCTCGCAACTTAATTTCTGTTGAGGAAAAATTTGATATTTGTACTATAGATGTCACGTTTGCTTCATTAAGAGAAATTTTGCCAAATGTTAAAAAAATACTCAAAAAAAGTGGTAGTATCATTGCGTTAGTCAAACCTATTTTTGAAATTGATTTTCATATTATAAAAAAGTTTGAAATTATAAAAGATCATAACCAACTTTTTCAGATTCTTATGAATTTAATTCAATGGAATGTAAAAAATCAATTTTATCCATATAACATTATTAAATCTCCAATTTTGGGCAAGGAAGGGTCAATAGAATTTTTAATTCATTTAAGATTTGAGGAATTCAGCAATTTTCTTGACTATGATAAGATAATAAAAGAAATTTTGGAATAACTTTATATATATAAGTTAATAATTATGTTTTTTGTTATAAAGAATGCTTATTTCTTAGGATAATTTAGAAAAACTTTACCCCATTCTGTTTGAAAGAATTTCCTGATTATGCTTTTTCCAACTGCTGGGTACCATAACATATCATGGTAGATCATGGAGGCATAAGTAGGTATTAAAAAGAAGAATTCACTTCGAAATAAAGGATAGAGAAATTGTAGAGGTCCTTTACGCACCATTTGATCCCCCCAAATCACTACACTCCGCTTAACCTTAAAATTCCAATTTATTTGAGATATCTCTTCACCAATAACTTCAATTTGATCAATATCTCCACACCCTAAACCTTCCTCATGAGCTAATTTTATCGCAGGTAAGTCTAATGGCTCAAATCCCATCATTTTAGCAACAATTGCATCAACAGCAACCTGATCATAACCAGCAATAATATAATTTTTAATACGTGGGATCATAGTTCTTGGTCCAGCTCCATCACCACACACTGTTCCATCTACAATTGCCATAATACTTGGATGAATTTGTTTTTGAATAATAAGTAAATCCACTAATACTTCAGACAAATACTGATGTGAGAAATGCCTTCTTTTTGTTAGGAGCCCTCCAAATGCATTTTTCATGGCGCAAGTTATTCCCCCATGCTTCATTTCTCCAGAAGTCATTTTTAATGAACCTCCAACAGCCCCTGTATGCCCATGAGTTTTCATGGTTGGAAGATGTATTATGGGTTTCCCTACGTAAAACTCAGGAATCAGAAAACCCTCTGGAAAAATCTTAGAGTCTAAAGCATGTAAATTCTTATTTTTCAGTGTAATAAATTTTGATCTTAAAGATTCATATGGGACAAAAGGAATTCGAGTTAAGGGCACAAACCATACACCATATTTCTTAAAAATTGGACCCCACTTGTTTCCCTTAAGACCTTTTTCTATATTTGTAACTACAGTTCTATTTTCAGCTGTAAAAAGTTTTTTAGGGTCATAACCATCTTCAATCATAGTTTTTAATATTCCTTCTACTTGCCAAGGAGGGCTTGAACAAGCCGGAAAGAATTTTGACCAACTAAGATTTAATTTAAGAATGACTTTTTCATTTTTTTTAAAAAATTTTGCATATTCAGCCAATTGCATTAATTTTTTATAATCTTGGAATACAGTTTTAGGTGTAGTTTTGATTATAAAAACTTGGGAATTTTTAGGCATCATTATGCAATAAAGATTACAATCCTTTAACTTAATTTCTAAAAGTTAATAATCAATTACCGAATAGAATAAGATTGGTTTAATAATAAAATAAAAAAAATTTTGATATAAAAAAAATTTAATCAGAGACAAATTCCATTCCTTTATAGGATTTTTCCTCTTTCTTAAAAGGTAAACACATCATAAAGTGTGTGCCACCAAGTGGAATTTTTCTTGGATTGTCAATACCGCATCCTACGTGTTCACCTTTTTCTTGGCATCTCGGATGGAAGTGACATCCCGAGGGGGGGTTAATAGGACTTGGCACATCCCCTTCAAGGATAATTCTATTTTGTTTTGAACTAGGATCAAATGTAGGACGAGCTGATAATAGTGCTCTAGAATAAGGATGTGTAGGATTGTAAAAAACTTCATCAATAGAACCACCTTCAACGAATTTTCCTAAATACATAACTCGAATATCATCAGCTATGTGTTGGACAACACTTAAATCGTGTGTTATGAAAAGGTAAGATAAACCAAATTTTTGTTGTAATTCCTTTAATAAATTTAAAATTTGTGCTTGGACAGATACATCAAGTGCTGAAGTTGGTTCATCTAGCACGATTATTTTTGGATTGCATGCTAATGCTCTTGCTATCACAATCCTTTGCTTCTGACCACCAGAAAATTCATGAGGATACCTATCTAAATGTTCAGCCTTCATAGAAACAGTTTCCAAAAGTTCAAGAACACGTTGTCTAATTCGAGATTTTTTACTCATACCTTCTAAAAGACGGAGGGGTTCACCTATAATATTAACTATTCTCCAACGAGGATTTAAGGATGAATCAGGGTCTTGAAATACCATTTGAACTTTCTTTCTAAAAAACCTAGTCATAGTGAAATCTTCAAAGATTTCATATCCTTTTCGTATCATTTTTTTATAAAGTCTTCTTACAAATGGGGGTGTTTTAGCAAAGAAATTATTAAATTGCGTAGATCTTGGTTTATATATGTGTGCTGCTCCTGCAAGATATATGTTTTTTGCTCTTTTAGCAAATCTTTCCCATAATCCTTTAATTCTTCCAGGATCAACACGTCTAGGTCCATAATATATTTCACCTTCCGTATTCGGGACAAGATCTAGAATTGTATTACCAATTGTTGTTTTTCCACATCCACTTTCTCCTACTAATCCTAATGTTTTTCTTTTGTAGAGTTTAAATGATACACCGTCAACAGCTTTAACTTCCCCAATTTTACGTTTGAATAATCCTCCATAAATTGGATAATATGTTTTAAGATCTTTGACTTCTAATATTGGTTCTACTTTTTTAGAACTTTGCTTTCTTCCTGTTTTAAAATTTTTGATTTCTTCTTCTCCAACAGTCATTTTTTTTTACTCTTTTTTAATGCTTTAAAATATTATATTCTAAAGGCCTCATCTTCTTTTTTACCCCAATCAAATTTTGGTGAATCTTTATATTTAGGATCAAAAAGATGACAAGCCACAAAATATTTATCTCCTATCTCCGTTAATACCGGTTTTATTTTATCACAAATCTCTAACCTAAAATCGCATCTTGGATGAAATCTACATCCAGAGGGGGGATATATTAAATTTGGGACCATTCCTCTGATAGTTTCTAATTCATTGTCTCTTTTTTCTATGCTTGGAATAGCACCAATTAAACCTTTTGTATATGGATGACGAGGATTTTTAAATAAATCTACAGCTGTTGCATATTCAACAATATTTCCACTATACATAACAGCTATTCTGTCGCATAGCTCTGCGATAATACCCAAATCATGTGTTATCAAAAGGATTGAAGTATTAAATCTCGTTTTTAAATCTTTCATTAAATCAAGAATTTGAGCTTGAATAGTAACATCTAAAGCTGTTGTGGGTTCATCAGCAATTAGTAATGAGGGATTACATGAGAGTGCCATTGCAATCATTACTCTTTGCCTCATCCCACCACTTAATTCGTGTGGATATCTTTTTAAAATATCTTCTGCATCTGCAATTCCTACTTCCTTTATAATTCCACTTGCCTTTTCTAATGCCATATCCTTTATTGTTGGGATATGTGCTGCTTCTGTTTTAAGTTGTAATATCTCTTCTTCAAGACTAATCTTTTCTTCTTCTGATAATATTATTTCTTTATTATCCCGTCTACTTTTAAGGTCTTTTATTTTCTCTATCTTCTTTTTCCTCTCTAAAAGTCTTTTATCAAGGATTTGCTTCATTTCCTCTCTTTGATGTAAAAAGAATACCTCTCCTACTTGTTTACCGACTGATATAACAGGATTAAGTGAATTTAGGGGATCTTGAAAAATCATCGTAATTTCCTTTCCACGAAAATCCCTCATATCTTTTTCAGTTAAATCTAAAAGGTCTCTTCCTTTAAATGTAACAGAACCCTCAAGTATTTTACCAGGTACTCTCACTAAGCGTAATATTGAAAGTGCTGTAACTGATTTACCACATCCAGTTTCACCAACAAGTCCAAGCGTTTCATCTTCATACATATCAAATGATACGCCATCAACAGCTTTTACTACTCCTTCCTCAGTATAAAAATATGTCTTAAGATTCCTAATTTCAAGAAGTGCTCTTTCTTTTGTTTTTAAATTCTCTTGTTCAGAAGCTGATTCTTGCATAATATCAAATGATTCTATTTCTTTTGCATCTTTCATATTCCTTACTACTGTTATAGTTAATTAAACTAAAATATTAATTCAAATGTTTTATAAGTTTTTTAATCTTGGATCTAGAGCGTCTCTTAAACCATCACCGAGAAGCATAAAACCTAATACTGTAATCAATATCATGAAACCCGGCCACAGGGAAGCCCATGGTGCAGAGTAAAGGTTCGTTCTCG
>JAEOTV010000197.1 GCA_016839635.1 Promethearchaeota archaeon
AAAATAATTTCTTTTATATTATACTTTCTAATTGATTAAGATTAGAAATTAAAGTTAGAACTGTATTTTCTCTGTGAATTAATGCTTTTAGTGCAATCTCTAATTCCTCAGGATCTTTAATCCATCCATTTGCATCATCTAGGCATTTATGAAAGTGATCTGCAAGATTCTCCAAAACTTGATTATACCAAGGTAATTTCTTCAAGATAGGAAGGGAAATATCTTCTTTTTGATCATGTATCTTGTTAGGTATTTTTTGAACCTCATTATCAAGTTCTGTTATAATCTCAACACATTTTTCTATTTTCATTCCGCATCTTTTAGCAAAAGTGCGATTCATCCACTTTTTCGCTAATACACCCAAATCTTTTGTCTCTTGGTTGATTTTTTCTATAAGTGTCTGGACATTTTGAGAATTTTTAATGGTCTCCGAAATAAAAATTTTCAAATCAGTTTCATTTTGTATCTTTTTTTCTTTAACTGAGCTATATTTCTTTTTTGGACTAATAAATCCCAATTTTAATAGAGGAGAGAATGGTTCGGCAATTTGCCCGTGATACTCCTTTGCATACACAATAGTGTATGCCCATCCAGCAGCACAATGATCTGCTGGCATTAATCCATCATATCCTAGGTTAACACCTTGATTTTTAAATTCTTCCTCAGTCATACCATATTTTGGTGCTAAAATTCGACTATACTCCTGTAATCCTGGTGTGTCAATCATTCCAGGTCCAAATACGAAGACGGAAATATTTGTATTATCTAATTCTGCAGCAAGTGAAATCCCTATTGATGTTAAAGCCGTTTTAGAGGCAAAATAGGGTGCCATATACGGCCATCCTTCCGCAGAGGTTAGAGTATTTATTACACCATCATTTTGTTTAATCATATAAGGCAAAAAAGTTTTAATTGCAAACACAGCTCCACGAATATTAACGTTATATATTCTATCCCAATCCTCCATCGATATTTCATTTATAGTACCTGCTGAAGTTGCATACGCATTATTAATCAGGATATCTACTTTCCCAAATCTCTCAATAACTATATTCTCTAATTTCTTGATATCTTCTTCTTTAGATACATCTGTTTTCACGAAAAGAGCAATTCCACCTTCGGAACCAATTAAATCTTCTACCTCTCTTCCATATTCATTTATTTCTGCAATAACAACTTTTGCTCCTAACCAAGCTAAAGCTCTTGCGAGTTCTTTACCGATGCCTCTTCCTGCACCAGTAATAATGGCAACTTTATTTGTCAGCGAATTTCTAGATAAACCTAATTTTTCAATAAACATTTGATAAACACCAATTATCTATGTTTGTGATTTAAGAATCAATATGACTATATAAATATTCGGGTCACTAAGTCATTTGGTCATTTAGTCATAAATTTTTAAGTAAAAAAGTCCTTTATATTATTATTATGCCTAAAGGTTTTACAATTGAAGAAAAACAGTTAATTAAAAATAACCTAATTGAAAAAGGTGCAGAATATTTTGGAACTTATGGGTTAAAAAAAACAAATGTCGAAGATATAACTAATGCTGTAGGTATTGCGAAAGGTTCTTTTTATTCCTTCTATAATTCAAAAGAAGAATTATTTCTGGATGTTCTCTCACAAGCAGAAGAAAAGATGATAAAAAAAATAATGAATATATTAAAAAAAATGAAGAAAGATCCTAAGAGAACCTTTAAAGATTTTATATACTTTCATATTCAAGCCCCAAAAGAAAATCCAATTATACAACAAATCGCCGATAAAAATACAAGAGAATACCTTATTAGGAAATTACATAATAATCCTAAATTAAAACAAAAACTCCAAACCTATGAATATATTCCACAATTTATTGAAATGTGGCAAAAACAGGGATTAATTATAAATAGAGATTCTGAAATTTTAGGAGGTATCTTGAAATCCATATTTACAATCGGTTTAGATGATGAGATTATTGAATATGTAGGTAGAGAAAAATTCCCTGAGATTATTGAAAATTTAATAGATATTATTGTTGAGTATATGGTGATATCTAATTCATATAATCAATAAAATGAATTAAATTTTTGAATGATATAAGAATTTCCCTATTTTCGACTGTTTTTCAAAATGCTGAAGAATTCCATCAAATTTTATGATTAGAAATTAATATCTCATCCCTAAGTTCCTTATAGAAATCTAAGATTATTTTATGTCGATTTTCAGCAATCGTATTTGAAATATTGAGAAACATCCTGTTTTTTAATTTAATTATCTTTTCCTCCAGATGTTTAATAATATCACCTAGATCACCTTTATTCTTTACTGTAAATCCTATGGTTCTGTATAATCCAATAGCTCCAAGAGCATCTAATTTATCAGCGTCAGATAATATTTTTGCTTCAAGAGTCCTAGGATTTGAATTATTTGAGAATGAGTGTGATCTAATACAATGAATTATATTATCAAATTCTTCTTGAGAGAGTTTAAAATCATAAGAGTTTAAGAATTCTGAAGCTATATCTGCAGATATTTCAGCATGATTCCTAATAGAACTTGTTTCATTTTTTTTTTTTCTACCAGTATCATGAAGTAATGCTGCAATTTCAAGTATTTTTAAATTGGCATCTGATTGTTCTCCTAACTGTAAACATAGATTTAGAACGCGCTCAACATGTAAGAAACCATGAATATCATCTTTCTCAGAATTCTCAATAGCGAATTTCCTTACTTTTGGAATAGAACTAGTGTCTGACATGAAACAATTTTCTCTATTTATTCTATTAAATTAATAATAAAATTGTAAATATTTGGTCCAACATATATTATCAGTAAAATTAAGGTAATAGGGATTAATATTCCAAATATTAACCATATTATCCTCGATAATTTACTCGGAGGCTTCCAATTTTTATATTTTTTCTTATTTTTTGAGACTCTTTTAATCTCTTGTGAAAGAGCATTATGATACTGTATTTTACCCTTATCTGTGAGATAAAATTTATCATCTTGTAAATAAACCAATCCTTTTTTTTTCATGAGATTCAAAATCTTCTGAAGATTAAATTTATCAATATTTGAAAGTCCAAATATTGCCCATACTCCGAAAATTTCATAACCTTTTCTGATAGCTTGATTAAAAAACTTACTTATTTGTTGCTCTGATAGCTTTTCTTCTTGAATAATCACTAACATCCAATGAGCTATTTTAAATTCAAAAGCTTTATCCAAACGCAATTTAAAGCTATCAATATCAATATCTTCACCTGATTTAATTAGTGCTATTAGAGTCTCTATGCCATCAAATATGATTAGAGTGGCAATTAGTAAACCCAAAATCGAATCTATCCAATAAATACTAAATAAGGCAAAAGTTAATCCAATTATTACTACTATCGATAATCTAATATTATTTACATTATCTTTAGCATCAGAGAGTAAAGCAAAATTAGCTTGCAATTTTCCAACAAAATTTTTTAGAATTAATAGCATTAAATTTATTAGAATCGAGATAAACATCAATATAAAAGAAAAGTATGAGGGAGATATAATATTGGCTTGAAAAATAGAAAACAGAGAAGATATTATCAAATTAATTCCTGTTGTGAGCATTAAAATAATGATTGCAATTGCCCCTAGCCTATCTTTCCCTAATTTAATACTTAAGGTGATAATAAATATCTTTATGATATCTGTAAAATTCTCAATGCCCTCGTTAAATAAGGCATCACTTCCAGCATGCAGTCCAACAATTATTTTGAACGTACTCATAAAAATTAAGCAAATTAAAGAAAAAAGTAAAACAACTTTTTCACTAAAAAAAAAAGCAATTGCTTTATTTGTAACTAAAGTAACATTTTTAGATTT
>JAEOTV010000198.1 GCA_016839635.1 Promethearchaeota archaeon
AAATAATTCAAACTAAAAATTACTAAGTTTGAAAGAAAATTAACTAATTTTTCATTGGTATCAAAAAATTCCATTATAGATAAATGATGATATAAAATCGCATTGATAAGATTATAAATAATAATAAACATTTCAACCAATTTATCCTCAGGTACTTGTTTAAAGCTTTCATTTGTTTTCCTTAATTTCTGTGCCATATCTTTGAAAAAAGTAAAAACTTCCTCTTTTTGTGACTTAAGCAGATTTTTATCAGATTGTATAGCAGATCTAAAAGCTATTATGTATCCTTTGTTTTCAAGATGATTCTTATATAATTCTAAAATAAAATGATTAAGAAATTCTCTAATGTTCTCATTGTTAATGCTTATTAAGTCTATTCTTTCGAAAAAATTTTTCATTGATTGTTCAAAATATTTTCTTATTATATCTTCTTTCCCTTTAGGAAAATATTTATATATCGTACCTATACTAATCTTAGCTGATTTTGCTACATGATTTGTGCTTGTTTTATGATATCCTCTTTTTAAAATTAGTGTGAAAAATGTTTTATAAATCAAATCTATTTTTTCTTGTTTATTTCGAGAAAATTTTTTATGAGACATATTAGTAACAATAAATGAGCAATTACTCATAAAGTTTATAAGTGAGTAAATACTCACTTACTTAAAAATTAAGTGGATGTGATAAATAAATGATTCAAGAAGAAATAATTAAATTTTACAAACCTGCTAATCAAAACAATATTGATGTTGTGGAGAGTCTCATATATCCAATATTTTCTAAGAAAAATAATAAAAGTAGGCACTATTGGAATGAAATCCGATCATTATTTTTATCTGCCATGAAAAATGGTAATTTAAATTTTTTTAAAAGACAAATTTTTTGGTTTTATGTAAATCGAACCATAACTAAAGGCCTGAAAAAAGGAATACCTCTAATAAAAGTTGAAGAAGTATTTCGAAAATTTATCAGAAAACACGTCGATAATGAAAAAGATCTAAAGGTTAAAGAATTCAAACATGCTAAATTAAGGTATGAAAAAGTAAAAGACTACATCGTGGGAAAGAAGATACTTGATCTTGGTGCAGGAAATGGACTTTTAGCGCTAGAAATAAAAGAACAGCTTGATAAAGAAGTTTTACTGGTTGATATTATAGATTATAATTATACGAACCTACCATTGATCTTATACAATCCAGAGGGTAAAGTACCGTTATCAGATGGGGAAGTAGATACTACAATTTTATATAGTGTTTTACATCATGCGAGCGACCCCCAACATTTATTGGAAGAAGCAACGAGAATAACTAGAAAACGCTTAGTAATCAAAGAAAGTTATATTGAGGAAGATAAAATTAGGATGACTAATGGCTTTTTTGACTGGTTTTACAATCGAGTAATTAGGGATGAAGATATCAATGTACCTCTTAATTTCCTTAAGGTGGAAGAATGGAAAAAACTTCTGAAATCATATGGATTTGATGTGATTGGAACTAAATATGTTGGAATTGATGAACCTGCTGTACCAGAACATCAAGTATTTATTATCGCTGAAAAACCCAATTAGTTAAATACTAAATTATAAATGAGTTAATAAAACTTTCCTAAAAATATTATAGATGTTGGAAACTTAATAATAGAGTGAAGTAAACCATATTAATATGATTCTTTCTTAAAAGATTTTTGGGAAAACTAATTTAGTATTATTTTCAATTTGTATTTCTAATTCTTTAGAATCAATTTTCTTTAGCTTAGATATTGTATTTAACACATTTCTAATCATTGCAGGATTACCAATTTTTCCAGAATATTTAATAGGGCCATCACTTTCTAAAAGAATGAATTCTTTATCAACCTTTAAGGCAGTATTCTTAACTGCGGGTGAATAATTTATAGCAGGTGTTATTGAGAAGAAATATCCGCGATCTATTCCTATATTTAATAATTGGTCAGGTCCAGAATACCAATGAATATTAATATTGGGAATATTATATGAAGGGAGCATGTCAAAAATTAATTTTTCTGCTCCTTTAGTATGCAAATTAACCGGCAAATCCAATTCTTGTGCTAATCCAAGCATTATCTCAAAAATATTCTTCTGTAGAGGATATAACTCTTTTTCTTTGATATAATGATGATCTAAACCAATCTCTCCTATAGCGCATACTTTTTCATTATTTTTTTTAATAATCTCCACTACTAAATCTAATTGATTTATAATTTCTTTATTCATCCTTACTTCTTCAGGATGGATTCCTAAAGCAGGATAAACTATCTCATATTTGTTAGATATTTCTAATATCCTTTCTAGACTAGTAAAACTCATCCCAACTGATATAATTTTTTCTACTCCAACATTTTTCGCTTCTTTAATAATTTCTTCAAGAATTAGATAGAGATTAGCATGACAATGGATATCTATTAACATATATAAAACCTCAAAGTTCCATGTGAAAATTAGTGAAGGAATAATAAGATTACATATTATTTACTTGCTCTCGTACTAGAGCAATTTTTTTTACTAATTCAAACTTTTTTCTCCAATTATACTCAGAAGTTTCTAAATCATTTTGTAAAGACTCTAACTCCTTTAGCATTAATTTCTTGAGATCTTCTTTGGTTAATTGGCCAATGTGCTTTGGCAGGGGTTCAATTTTTGCAGCTCTTTTCATCCTTAAATCCGATATTGCTTTTGCTAATTGTGCCTGAAATCCTTTTGATTGAGTCGGATCAATATCCTCTAAAGTATCAAAAGAATGCTTCAAGCCACTAATAAACGCTTCTAGATCTTCAATATCGACTTTATCTTTTGCCATTTGTAATCGTAGGAAATCATTTTCATAAAAAATTAAGTTCTAGAAGGAAATCTCATATTTATTATTGTTTATTTTACTTTTTCAAAGAAAAATTAAAGGGTGACATTCAAAAAGAAAGCACGTTAAAAGAAAAAATTAAAAATAAAAAGAAATAAAAAAAAATTTATTACTTATTTGTTCATAGATCTTCTAAATCATAATTATGTTTAAAACCCAACAAGAACTAAGTTAAATGTATTTTTAAAATAAAGGTGATCTTCTGTCAAATTCAAATAAAGATCTCTCAAACAGATTAGAAAATTATAATAAAAAGCAAGTTTCTTTTGATAAAGCAATTAATAATTATATTAAACCGGGAAATCGAATTTTTATTGATTCTGGTTGTTCTGAACCAATTGATCTAACACAAACATTAATTGATAAAGGCACCCAGTTTCCTGATATTGAGATATTACATTTTCTTAGCCTTAGTGATTTAGATTACTATGAAACTGCTGGAGGAATAGAAGATTTATTTAGACACAATGCATTTTTTATTGGAAAATCATTACGTAAATACGTAGAGGCTGGTCAAGCAGATTACACCCCAATGCTTCTTTCAGAGATTCCAAATTTATTTACATCTGGGAAAATACACCTAGATACTGCGTTAATTCAAGTGAGTCCACCAGATCGTTATGGTTTTTGTAGTTATGGGATCAATGTGGATATTGTTAAACCAATTGCAGAGTCTGCTGAATATGTAGTAGCTGAAATAAATCCAAAAATGCCACGTACTTTAGGTGACTCGTTTATTCATATGGATGATATTGACGCCTATGTCTTGAGTGAGCATGATATTATAGAATTCAGTTATGGTGAACCTGATAAGGTTTCTACAAGTATAGCAAAATTTGTTGCTTCTTTAATTGAAGATGAATCAACAATTCAAATGGGAATCGGCCAGATTCCGAATGCAGTTACTAAAGAATTAAAGGAGAAAAAAGATTTAGGTGTTCATAGTGAGGTATTTTCTGATGGGATAGTTGATCTTGTAGAAGAAGGCGTAATAACTTGTAAAAAAAAGACTCTGCATAAAGATAAAATCATCTGCTCTTTTGTGATGGGGTCTAAAAGATTATATAATTTTGTTGATGACAATCCTATGGTAGAATTCCATCCTTGTGATTATACAAATGATCCTTATATAATTAGTAAAAATGAGAAACAAGTAGCTATAAATGCTGCTCTAAGTGTTGATTTGACAGGACAAGTAAATTCAGATTCCTTAGGTCACCGATTATATAGTGGAATTGGCGGTCAAGTTGATTTTGTAAGAGGAGCTGGAAGATCAATTAATGGAAAGCCAATTATGACATTGCCATCTACAGCAACTCTAAAAGACGGAACTTTAGTTTCTCGAATAGTTTCTTTCCTCCAACCTGGTTCTGGTGTTGTAATAACAAGAGGAGATATCCATTATGTGGTTACTGAATGGGGTATTGCTTATCTTTATGGAAAAAGTATTAGAGAAAGAGTACTTGAAATGATTAATATTGCACATCCAGATTTTCGAGAAGAATTATTAGAACATGCAAAAAAATGGAAATATGTATATTCAGATCAAAAACTGCCCATATCAATAGATGGAAGAATAAGTGTTTATCCAGAGAAATACGAATCCAAATTAAAGCTTCAAAATGGAAAAAAGATAAAAATCCGCCCAGTAAAACCAACGGATGAAAGGTTGATTCAAGAACTTCATTACTCCTTAGATAAAGAAGATAGATATTTGAGATTCTTTACTCCCGTCAAAGATTTTCGTCATAAAAAAATTCAACCCATGGTTAATATCGATTACTCAACAGATATGATTTTAGTAGGTGAATATCGTGAGAATGGAGAAGAGAAAATTATTGCTTTAGGAGCGTTTTTTAAAACAGTCCAACCATCTGTTGCAGAGCTAGCATTTGTAGTTCATGAAGATTGGAGAGGATTAGGGATGACGAAATTTTTATTGAATTATTTGGTGCAAATTGGCAAAGAGCTTAATTACCGAACATTTACCGGTTCTATTCTATTAGAAAATAAACCTATGATTCATATTATAAATAGTTCAGGATATTTGTTAAAATTGAAAAGAATAGAGGGAGGAGTTACGATATTTGCATTTGATCTTTCTTAATTTCAAAATACCAAGTTATAATTATAATATAAAATCCATAAATTCATTTTTACTAATTCTTTATTCATCCTATTATAGAACTCTTATTTTTTTGTGTTTAAAATTAGCGAAGAATTATTTATCAGCGACTTTCACAGACTTTATATAAAAGACGGTTTAACCTCCGAAGTAATAGAATTATTTCAGAAAATGATTTATGATTATTATAAAAATCATAAGAGAAAATTTCCTTTTAGAGAAAATATAACCCCATATAATGTTTTAGTATCAGAAATTATGCTCCAACAAACCCAAACAGGGAGGGTCTCAGAAAAATATTTACAATTTACTGAAAAATTTCCAAATTTTTCTTCATTATCTACAGCTTCGATTGAAGAAGTTCTTAAGGAATGGAAGGGATTGGGATATAACAGGCGAGCAATAGCATTACAAAAGATCGCAGATATAATTATTAAAGATTTTGATGGGAAAGTTCCTGATTCAATAGACATTTTAAAAACTTTTCCACAAATAGGACATAATACTGCATCATCAATTATTACATTTGCTTTTAATAAGCCAACAGCTTTTATTGAAACGAATATTCGAAGAGTTTATATTTATTTTTACTTTCCTAATAAAAGTAAGATTGATGATAAAGAGATTTTACCGATCGTTAAAAATACAATTGATAATTATAACCCTCGAGAATGGTATTATGCCCTAATGGATTATGGTGTGATGCTCAAAAGGACTCATCCAGAATTGAATAAAAAAAGTACTCATTATCGAAAGCAAGCACCTTTTAAAGGATCAACAAGAGAAATTAGAGGAAAGATTTTAGAATTATTAATTAAGCAAGGAACCATGGAGATAAAGAATATTCAAAGAATTTTTGATATTAAAGAGGAAAAAAGAATAAAAAATACGATTATTCAATTAGAAAAAGAAGGTTTCATTGAGATTATAGATGATAAAGTTAATCTAAAAAAATAAAGAGCTTTATTCTAATTTCATTGTCTTCATATATTTTGCAATCTTGATTGCTAATTTTTCTTGTTTCTTCCAATCTCCAAATGCGAAACCTTTTGATATTAATTTTGTAATTTCCTTTTTATACAAATCTTTTACTTTATTAACAGGTGCTTTAGCAAAGGGAGTCTGAGGTAAAGGAATAAACGAGTGAGCATGTACTCTAGCCCCTTTATTTGACAATTCTCTCATCATAGAAATCGTGTGTTTCATATCTTCTTGATTTTCTCCGGGTAAACCGAAAATAAAATCTACATTGATTTTTAGATTATTTTCTAACGTTAATTCTACAGCATTATATATATCTTCAACTTTATGATCTCTATGGCATAAATTTAAGATTCTTTGGCTACCTGACTGTGCTCCAATAGTAATATTATCATTGTTCGCATATTCAAGGACTAAACCTAGAGTTTTATTAGAGACATGGTCAGGTCTCACCTCTGAGGGAAATGTCCCTAAAAATAAACGACTCTTTTTCCCTATTATTTCTCTTATTTTTCTAAGTAGATTTTCAATTTTTGTTAGATTTAACACCTTTCCATCCAGAGATCCATATGAAAATGCATTGGGGGTGATAAATCTTACATCAGTAAGATCTCCATAATGATTATATAATATTTGTACAAATTTACATATAGATTCAATACTTCTATGTCTTGGTTTTGTCCCTGAAATATAGGGTGTTTGGCAGAAATAACAAATATATGGGCACCCCCTTGTTATCTCAATTGCTCCAAATCTTTGATTTTTTAAAGGAAATGGAGGGTAGGTATCTAAATCAATAGCTTCTCTTTTTCCTGTAAAAGAATATTCACCATTTTCATCATAAAAAGCAATTCCTTTTATTTTTTCATAACCGGAATCTAATACAAGGTTCTTTAATAATTCAATTATTGTTTCTTCACCCTCACCTACCACAGCAAAATCAAATCCAAGTTTAAGCACTCCTAAGGGATCACCAGTAGCATGTGGCCCTCCAGCTATATAAAGAATACGATTCTTGTATTTTTTTTTTAATTCAGAAAATAATTCATATATTTCCCATAATTGAGACGTGAAAAAAGAAAATCCAACTATTACTTTTTCGTGGTTTTTTATTATTTCTTCTAACCTGTTAATTAGTTCTTGTTTTTTTGGAATAAAGTAAATTTTAAGGCTGTCAAAAAATTTTTCTGTTTCTAATGCCCCAATTATAGCATTAATACTATAGATATTGTTTTTATGATAATATACAACAAAAGCAGAATCTTTAGGCAAATTTTTCATCCAATCGGTTATACAAATAATTTCTAATAATCTACAATACTTATAATTTTTCTAAGAAGACTCTCTAGTTTAGTATAACACTTAAACTTAAATTAGTATTACGTGATTTATTACTTAAAATCTTATAAGGAGTTAGAAACATGTTACTCAATTTATGGTTCGCAACTACTACAGATGAAGTAGGGATTTCTGTTTTTGATTTTTATTCCATAGGGCATTTATGTTTTGGAATAGGACTATTTTTATTTTGGTCATTGTTTTATACAATTCCTAAAAAAAAAGGTAGGGTTCCAATCTTCTCGTTATTGTTTGTTTTTATTCTTACGATTGCATGTGCCGTAATTTGGGAAATCATTGAACATACATTATTTCTTCCGTTAGGCTGGAAATTTGAAAACCGTCCTGATAGTTGGGCTAATTTAACAACTGATATTCTCTTATGCGGTATAGGTGGCCTTGGAACATGGTTATTTGCTTATCTTACTTTTGAAAAGGAAAAAAGTGCATTTGCTTATTATACATTCGGAATAATAGGATTTGGAGTCTGGATTAGCGTCTTTATAATACTTCGATATTTAACTTTTCAAAATTCTCCAATAATTTAATCCTTTTTTTATTATTACTTTAGAAGAAATGTCAAAAATAAAAGAGTACATAGAGTTTGAAAAGGGTAATATCCCATTAATCTTGTCTGTTCCTCATGGTGGACTTTTAAAGTGCGATTCTATCCCCCACAGAACTGAAGGAGTTTTAGGAATTGATAAAGGGACAATAGAATTAGCTAAAGATTTAATGAAGCAAATTAATCTCAATTTTGAAACCAAAGTTATGGGAGTCAAAACACCATTTTACATTAGTTCAAAAGTACGACGAAGTAAAGTTGATTTAAATCGTAGGATGCATGAAGCGTACAATCAAAAGTCATTTCTTGCTAGAGAAATTTATGGGTTTTATCATAATAAAATTAAAGAATGGATATTTGAGAACCTGGAAAATTATAATCGTTCACTACTTATAGATATACATGGCTTTGAAAAAGAATCCCGTCCTCCAGGTTTTCGAGATGTAGACATAATATTGGGCACAAACAATTTAGAATCACTCTTTTCCAAACCTATTAAAAAGAGAGATTGGAATAAAAACATCCGAGGAAAAATAATTCAAGAATTACTTCAATTAGGTATGTCAATTGCGCCGGGTCACCCAAGAAGAAAAGAGTATGTGTTAACTGGAGGGCATACTACAACAAATTATGGTGCTTCTCGAATATCTAAAAGTCAAACAATTCAGATTGAATTTTCGGATCGAATTCGATTATATGATGAGAAGTTGAAAGAAACAGTTATAAAATCTCTCGCTCATATTTTATTTGAGGATGAACATGAACCTAATTATTTGATGAGATAATAAGTTTAACAATTCGATTCATAAACTTACTCTTTTGAATTTTGCATATACGGGCAACTTTCTTATAATTGAAAGATTCTGCCAATGTATCAAGATATGAGAGATTATATAAGATCGATACGTTTTCATCATTTCTCATAAATAATTTATCTAATTCTCCCTGAATCTTCTTCTCAGGAATCTTTAATTTTTTTATTATTCGTTTTTTAATTTCTATGATTGCTTCTCTAAAATTAAGATCTCGTATACTCGAGATTAGAGAGTTTAAAACAAGAGAGTACAAAATTACAGTATTAATATGTTCAGCATCTTTTAAGTTTTCAAATTTAAGTTGGAGATCTTGATAAATTTCTCTAATATAATTCTCATCTAAACCTTTTATTTTTTTAAAAAGATTTAGAAACTCAAAATATTTTCCATCCAAAAATAAATCTAAATTTTCATTAAATAAATCCTTAAATTTCCTTATTATTTGACCTGAATTGCTTATTTTAAGAGAAATTTCAGGTGTTCTTCCGATAATTATATCTCGACCATCTTTATAAAACTGCTGATTTACAAGATTATCTGTGCTTGCGTGTAATCTTTCTAAAACAAAATTTATATTAATCCACCAAATCTCAAAATTTGTCGATTTATCTCAAATTGCTAATAAAAATATATAGATTTAATTTTTTGCATTGCTTAATTTAATTTTTTAAACTGCTGTTTTAAGGCAAAATAATATAGGTATAATATAATATTTGGTACTAAATTCAACTATCAAAAAAAAAAAAGAAATAAAACTTAAAAAAAATTGAAATTAGAATGAAAAATTAATAAAAAAAAAGAAAAGATTCTTTGAAAGTTTAATGGGTTGTCTCTAATTTTATAAATCTTCTATGAGATCTTCGTAAGCTTCTAAAGCTAATTCGATGATTTCCTGAAAAGCCATAGCATCTTGAAGATTTCCTTCTACTGTGATATCTCCGGCCATATATGCTGAAGTAGCATCCACCTCTCCCATAAGTATTCCTGCACCGACTTCTAAAGTTGAAGACATTGTGAATGATGGATTATCAACGTCCCCTTCACCGAACTCTAGAGTTCCTTCCTTAACTGTTAGCCAGTATTTTTTATTGGTATCTGTAATTATCATACTTATGGCTATGTCCATATCTTCAAGCTCTTCTTTGAGATCTTCATTCTCTTTCGAGATTTGCTTAACAAATTCATACATCTGCATTACATCTGCATCAGAAGCAGAAGATGCCCCAGCATCTTGAGCTGCTTTTATCTTTTTTAATAATGATTCGTCAACCATTTTAATTTTCAACCTTCGTGTATATTTTTATTATTTTTATTGCTTTAATTAACAATTAATTAAAAATATATTAAATAAATAACAATATTAAAAGGGTATAATGATATAAAAAGGTTTTATTTGTGTCGCTTATTGAAAATGGTTAAAGATAATTAATTCAAAAGGAGATCTTAAAACTTTAGATTAGTCATTAGTTTTTTTTTGGTATAATAGTCTAAATTCATTAATTACTAAATATCCTTAATGAGATGAAATTTCTATCAATATGCATCAATGCAATATCCTCTCAAAATGTATATTGTATTAAAAAATGAATTTAGTGAGATTATTGAGTTGAACTCTCAGTTTTTAATAGTTTTTCATCTTTAGGGTTGTAACAATTAAGGATTAATAATTTAAAATGGCGCGGCTAGCGGGATTTGAACCCGCGTCGCAGGAGTGACAGTCCCGAATGCTGGACCGGGCTACACTATAGCCGCGTGTGTAAAAATTTTAGAAATTTTGAAACAGATGAGAATATATAATTTTTATCTTATTAATTTATATTCTCAGAATAGAAAATATATGAAAATATAAAAATTTTATTCTGTTTAGCGTGCATAACACCTAATAGAAAGATTTAAATGGCAAAAAAGCGATGTAGATTATAAGGAATATTTAGGTATAACAATATAATGTATTTGAATTAGTATCAAGTATATATACTATGCTTAATTCGAAGAGTTTCAATACGGTTCTTAATAATTTAGAGAAGTACGATGGAGAATTAATTGTAGTACTAGACAAATTCATCAAATTCGCAGTTGATAAATTCATAAACACTGAAGATTTACGAGAAGAAATAGATAATTACAATGATATATACCAAATCATCATTAGTGACTTAAATTTTAATTTTTGGTTAAAAGTATCAAATAGTACAATTATATATAAAAAGGAAATTAATAGAAATGCTTCATTTACTGTGAAATACACGAAGGATATATTAATCAAAATTTTAAAGCGCGAGATGTATGGAACTGATGCCTTTATGAAAGGACTAATAAAAGTTGATGGAGATCTCTCTCAAGGATTAAGATTTATAAAATTATTTCGTTTATTTCTGGTATATCTAAACAATGGTTTTAAAAAATGAAATAATTTTATTTTAGATACATATCTCTTCATAAGCTCAAGATTTAGTTTCTTTATTCTTTATCATTAACACAAAAAGATTTTTTAGAAATAATGAATGAAAGTAATTAACCCTTCAAGTTTTTACATCTAATTTTAGGGCCTGTAATCTAGCCTGGATTTCTATTTCCAATATGGAAAACACCAGTAAGGGTGCCCGGCTTCGGACAGATTCGGCGGTTCTCGACGAGCTCCGTTTTGGGATGTCGCAGGTTCGAATCCTGCCTGGCCCACTCTTATAACTTTAAAATATTCATAGATCGAATTTGAAACTTAAGATGTGTTATAAGAAATCTTTTTTAAGAAAATCGATAAATTAAAATAAATAAATTATTCCTTTTTGGATAATCTTACTGTAAAAATAGCT
>JAEOTV010000065.1 GCA_016839635.1 Promethearchaeota archaeon
TCATGTTCATTTGAAATTTTCATTGCCAATCGTTTAATACCATGTGATTCAGCTATTTTCTGAGCTTGAGATAAAAATCGCCGAGCTGCCTTCATATCTAACTTTATTAAGGCTAATTTAGCTTGCAGTATGAAAGTTTCACAAAAATATAGATATGAATGTGATTTTTCAGCTATTTTTAATAAATGAGAGATGTGCTGATCTATTTCATCAAGAACTTCAACATTATTAGTCATACGAAATTCAGAGAGAAGTACGTCACAGAGATGGATTGAAGCATCTATAATAAAAGATTCACCAAGATTTTCTGTTTCGATGATTCGGTTCAATAATTCTTCAACTTTTGCTTTATCTCGTATTCGAGAACTCCTTTTCAACATTAGTGCTTTAGTGTATTGAAGCATTGCAACAAAATATCGTTTTGACTCGTTTTGACTTACCAGATTTTCTAAGCGTTTAAAGTATTTTTGAGCACGTTCAAAATCACTTTTTAAGAGAGCCATTGAAGTTAAATTACTTAGTAAATTAACTAGTTGTATAGGACTCCTTTCCCATAGTCCTAAACTCTCTTCCAGATATTCTACAGCCAGATCATAATTGCCAATTATTGCATTAGTATATCCTATATTATTAAGTAATCCAGAATAGTACCATTTGTTTTGAATTTGCTCAAATATTTTTAGACCTTTCATATAGTGCTCTAGACAAAGTTCAAACTCACCCTTATGTGAATATACTACACCATACATCAAATGACAAGCTGCAATCCAAAAGTGATTAAATCTCATCACCGTTGCTAATGACATTGCCTCATTTATGTATTCAAGAGGTTTATTTGTTTCTGCTTTAACATTCAATATGTAAGCAGCCATAAGAAGATGAGCAAGAACTACTTCAAATGAATTACCAAGTTCATTACGTAAGTTTATAACCCACTCATAACAACATCTTGCCAGCTTAGAATTAGCTTTCTTCATATAATTATATCCTTTTGCCACACTTATCCAAGCTTTTCTATGTAATAACTCAATTTGTGATGTGTTAGAAGTCCTTTCTAAAAGTTCTTCAGATTTTTCGATTATCATTCCAAATTCTTCAATTCTTTCAAGTTCTAGTAATCCAAAGAACATAAATATTAGTCCGTCAACTGCTCGGAGATTTTGTTTAGTCAATTGATTTTCTTCAAACATTTTTTCCCCGAATACTAAAAGTTCTTTATATTTTCCCTGACAATCAAGTATAAAACCCTTAAGATATTGGTAATATCCTTTTTTTTCAAGGTCAAGCTCTTCAAGTTGAATCAACTCATCTAATAAATCACTAGCTTCTTGAAGCCTACCAGCATCAAATAGCTCTTCAGCCCTTGTGAGTTGACTTTGCTCTGAAAAAGACATTATTAGAAATAATTTGGATTATAGACTTATGAATACATTAAGCTAATAATTGTTTTAAATATAATGTAAGAATTAAAATTTGAAGGGAATCGAAATTTTTATTCATCTTTGTTTTAAAAAATTCTATATCAAAGATATATATCATCTAAAGTTGATATTGTAGCTTTTTCAAAATAGAAAAAATTCTTTTAAAATCTTGTTTATATTTTCATAATGTCTAGTGAAATTGAGATAGAATATCAAAATATTATAAAAAATTACATCCTCTCTACTAATATTGAAATAATATTATTTCCAAAACCACCAAAATTGCATGTAATGCCTATTTCCGCTCCATCAACTTGTCTTTTTCCTGCTTCTCCTTTAAGTTGCCATACTAATTCCACGACTTGTGCAACACCTGTAGCTCCAAGTGGATGACCTCTGGCTTTTAATCCTCCTGACGGATTAATTGGAATTTTTCCATCGATTTTAGTCAATCCTTCATGAGCTGCCTTAGCTCCTTCTCCTTTATCAAAAAAACCAATATCTTCTGATTGAACGGCTTCAAGAATTTCAAAAGCATCATGTAATTCGGCTACATCAATATCTTTTGGTGTTTTATTGGCCATTTTATATGCTTGGTTTGAAGCAATTTTCAAAGCTTTAAGAGTAGTAATATCTTCACGTTCGAATACTATATGAGTATCAGTAGCTTGCCAAATACCAGAGATAAGAATAGGAGTATCGGAGTATTGCTTTGCGTTATCAGCATTACATAAAACTAGAGCTGCCGCTCCATCTGAGATAGGACAAATGTGAAAAAGCCTTAATGGATCAGCTATTACTGGATTTGCTTTGTCATCGTTGAGAAAATCATGAACAGTATGCCAACTCCCCTTACCTTTATGAATGGCACTTTTCATAAAATCTTTGATTGTTCTTTGAAAATGTGCATTTGGATTTAATGCTCCATTTTCATGGTTTTTTATTGCTATATCTGAAATCCAATCAAGCTCAGCATTATATTTCTCGAGATAAGAGCGAGTTAACATTCCTGCAAATGAAGGAAGAGAAACTCCATGACGTCTTTCTGCTTCTGGATGTGTTAAAGTAGCTACATTTGAAGTAACATAACCGGGAGTAGTAATATGAGTCATCTTTTCTCCACCAACTATAAGTACTAGATCACTCATACCTGAAGCGATTGCTTGAAAACCTGCTTTAATTGCTGATCCTCCTGAAGCTGGACCGTTCTTAATATGATCCGCAGCAACAGGAATTAAACTTATTTTGTCAACAAGAGCACTAGCAATACCAGAAAGCTGATTGAAAACTCCAGGACTCATTGCTCCTACATAAACAGAATCAAAATCTTCATTAAACGTATTGGAATCTTCGATAGCTTCTAAAGATGCTTCACTTAGTAAATCCATTAATCCTTTATCTACTAATCTTCCGAAGTTTGTATGTCCAACTCCTACAATTGCTACTTTATTCATATTTTTAGATTTTTTATAAAACCAAATGCAATTTTATTAATTAATTTTATTTATAATAAGAATCTGTTTATACATAAAAATGATGACAAGTATAAAGAAGGTATAACATCTTGCTTAAAGGGATACATTTTCTTTTAACGTATGTTTGCAATTATACATGTGATCACTGCTTTTTATATTGCAGTCCAAATTCAAAAGGAACCTTTACATTAGCACAAATTAAACAAGTTCTTGATGAAGCTATAAAAATTAAGACTGTTGAATGGATATTTTTTGAGGGCGGTGAACCTTTTCTTTATTATCCTATTATGTTGGAAGGCCTTAGATTAGCGAATGAATTAGGTTTTAAAACAGGATTAGTTTCTAATTCATACTGGGCAACGAGTGTTGAAGATGCTGAAGTTTGGCTTAAACCAATTTCTGAGATTGGGATTTCAGATTTTAGCGTAAGTAATGATACTTTTCATTATGGGGATGAAGAACTAAACTTATCTAAAAGAGCTGAGCAAGCAGCGAAAAATTTGAATATGCCATCTTTTTCTATAGCAATTGAAGAACCAACTGTCGAACTGGGAATTGACAAAGATCATGATAAAGGTGAACCCGTGATCAAGGGTGGTGCTATGTTTAGAGGAAGAGCAGTTGAAACTCTAACTGAGGGGCTACCTCAAAGAACTTGGGAGATTTTGAACAAATGCCCATATGAAGACTTGGAAGACCTTGGAAGAATACACATAGATCCATTTGGGAATGCTCAGATTTGTCAAGGGTTGAGCATTGGTAATTTTTGGGAGACTCCTCTTTCAGTATTGATTGAAAATTATGATCCATATTCTCATCCAATCTGTGGTCCCTTAATCCGAGGTGGACCAGTTCAATTAGTAAAAAATTATCAAATTGAGCATGAAGAAGAATATGTTGATGAGTGTCATCTTTGTTATCTTACAAGATTGAAGCTTCTAGATAAATTTCCACAATATCTTACTCCTAGACAAGTTTATGGATTGGAATAAAATATTCGTTCTAGTTAATTTTCTTGACATTTTTGGAAAGGATTTGGAGATAATTTTTGTCGTTATAAATTCTAACCAAAGTGTTAAATACGATTTCTTTTGTATTTTATTGGTATAAGAAATTTCCCATTACATAATTGTATATAATAAATTGGAGTGTGTTCATTTTGATTGAAATGGGGGAAAACCAAGGTAATAATATAGAAGATTTGTTCAAAGCTATTTATAATGATTCTCCAATAGGAATTGAACTCTACAATTCAAAAGGGAAATTGATTGATTTAAACCAATCATGTTTGGAGTTATTTGGGGTATCTAGTAAGGATCAGGTTGCAGGTTTTGATTTATTGAATGATCCAAACATACCTAAGGAGTATTTAACTAAATTAAAACAAAGAGAGACAGTAAGGTTTGAAAGTGTGTTTGATTTTGATTTGGTTAAGGAACAAAAATTATACAAAACGGCACTAGTAGGTAAAATTTATCTCGATGTACTAATTACACCCTTGTTCCTTGGAGAGAACGGAACTATTAGTAATTACTTAGTTCACGTTCAAGATATTTCCGATCGCAAAATAGGAGAACATAGATTAATCGATTTAAATGAGGAATTAGAAAAAAGAGTGCAAAAGAGAACTAAACAATTGAGAAAGTCAGAGGAAAATTGGCGTTTTTTAGTAGAGGAAGCTCCCGATATCATCTTTACTGTAGATCGTAAAAGGAGGATTTTGTATATTAATAAAGTACCCAAAGGTATAACAACAGAACAGACAATCGGTACAGATGTGTTAGATTATGTAAACCCGGAGTATCATAAAAATGTTAAAAACTCGATAGAAAAAGTATTTCAAACGGGAGAATCTGATTATTATGAAATTTCTGCTCGTGGACCTGACGGTATTAACTCATGGTATTCAACTCGACTTGGAGCAATAAAACAAAATGAAGAAATTGTATCTGTAATGTTGATTACAAGGGATATATCTGAGCGTAAAAACATGGAGCTAAAATTAAAAGAATCTGAAGAAAAGTTTAGATCAATTGCGGAGCTTTCTCTTATGGGAATAACTATAGTTCAAGATAACCGTATTAAATATATCAATCAACAAGCTGCTCATATGATGGGTTATTCTGTTGAAGAAATGCTTAATTGGGATTTTAAGAAAATTCTTAAATGTATACTTCCTGATGATTTAGGTTTAGTAATGGAAAATATGAAAAAAGTTCTTACTAACTCACCTAATGCTTTGAATCGACTTGAATATCGTATATTAAAGAAATCGGGTGAAATTCTATGGGTAGAAAATTTTGGGTCACAAATACAATATGAGGGAAAACTAGCCCAAGTTATAACATCTTTGGATATAACAGAGAAAAAACTATCTGAAGAAAAATTACAAGAAGAAAAAGAAAAAGTAGAAACATATCTAAACCTCGTAAATGTTATTGTTGTTGCGTTAGATAGGGATGGAACTATTTCCCTCATAAATAAAAAAGGAAATGAAATTCTGGGATGGAATGAAGGAGAGTTAATAGGGAAAAATTGGTTTGAAAATTGTCTTCCCTCTCAGGATAAAAAAAGAGTATATAATTATTTTAAAAAATTGATAGAAGAGGAGTTAGATATAGTCCCATTTTATGAAAATCTCTTAATCACAAAAAAGGGAGAAAAAAAACTAATTGCTTGGTCAACTATCTTATTCAAAGATTCTGATGGAAAAATAACAGGGGCTTTAAGTTCAGGAGAAGACATTACTGAACGTAAAAAAACAGAAGAAAAAATTCAACAAAGTGAAGCTGAATTATCTGCTATTTATAACTATACTCCATTAGCTATACTTCTATTAGATCATGAGCGTCGAATTAGAAAAATTAATAAGTTTGCATTAAAATTTACAGATCGTCGGGAAGAGGAAGTATTTGGTATTCACGGAGGGGAAGCTCTACGCTGTTTATATTCCATTAAGGATCCTCGTGGATGTGGATTTAGTGAACAGTGTCAAGAATGTATAATACGAAATACTGTCTTAGGTACTTTAAAATCAAAAAGTCCTCACATTAATGTAGAAGCCACACTTTCCTTATTACCTGGTAGTGAAACTGATAAGGTCCATTTACTAGTTTCTACTGTTCCTTTGAATCTCGAAGGGGAAGATAGGGTTCTTGTAAGTATGATTGATATTACTGAACGAAAAAAAGCAGAACAAAAATTACTAGAGTCAGAAGAAAAGTATCGAACATTAATCAATAACATCCCTGGAATGATTTATAGAGGAAATCCTGATTGGACAGTAGAGTTTATAACTAATAGCGAGGTGATTTCAGGATATATAGAGGAAGATTTTATCTCTCAAAAATTTAATTGGGTTGATATAATCCATCCGAGTGACAGAAAATCAATTTTATATGAAAGTTATTTGATGTCTGAAAAACCAATGTCAATATCACAGATTTATAGAATTATCACCAAAGAAGGAGATATAAGATGGGTAAATGATCATAAAATATCTTATTTTGATGAGAAAGGAAATTTTTGTGGAGTTGATGGAGTTGTCTATGATATTACTGCACGTAAAATAGCTGAAGTGAAATTAAAAGAATCAGAAGAAAAATTTAGGACCATTGCTGAGCAAACTTCTTTGGGTTTGATGATTCAACTAGACGGATTTATTAAATTTGCCAATTCAGCAGTAGCAGATATGAGTGAATACTCTATACAAGAAATTAATAATTGGTCTGTAGGGGATTTAATAAAAATCATTCATGAAGAAGATATACCAATTATGAATGCTAAGATGATTACTGTAAAAAGTGATGGTTTTGAATCTTCTGAACAATTTGAGTTAAGATTAATTACAAAATCAGGTAGTCTGAAATGGCTCGAAATTATTGCCAAACCAATAATTTATCTGGGAAAGAAGGCAGTATTTGCAACTCTTATAGATACTACAGCTAAGAAAAGATTAGAAAAAGAGTTAAAAGAAATAAGTAGATTGAAATCTGAACTTCTAAGTAGAACATCACATGAATTAAAAACACCTTTGGTATCAATAAAAGGGTATACAGATTTGTTACTACGTCAGCATTATGAAATGCTCGATATTTATACTATCTCTGTTTTGAATGAAATTAAACAAGGATGCTATCGTCTTGAATCTTTGATCAAAGATCTTTTAGAAACATCAAAATTAGAGTCAGAGGAAATACAATTAAATATGCTAGAGGACGATTTAGCCTTTTTAATTAAATTCTGTATAAGAGACTTAAAAGGATTTGTAGAAATACGAAAACATAAAATAATTTTAGACATTCATGATAAAATAATTACAATGTTTGAAAAAGAAAGGCTATATGAAGTGATCATGAATTTAATAAGCAATGCAATAAAATATACACCCCCAAATGGACAAATTTCAATCAAATCTGAGATAAAAAATGACAATTATATAATATCAATAAGTGATAATGGAATTGGTTTAACCAAAGATGAAAAAGAAAAAATCTTCAAAAAGTTTGGAAAGATCGAGCGTTATGGAAAAGGAATGGATGTAGATTCCGAAGGAACAGGATTAGGCCTATATATTTCAAAAAAAATAATAGAACTACATAATGGTAAAATTTGGGTTGAATCGGAAGGAAGAGATCAAGGTTGTACCTTTTATTTCTCCATACCAATAGTGAAAGAGTAAATCAAAGTCGTATTCTTAAATTTTGACCAGTTATTCTTTTGAAAGAATTCAAATATCCAAACTATATTATTAATTTATTAATTTCACACTAAGAATTATTCAGAATTAAAGGTCGTTTTTAATTACATATATAGATAAAGAAAAATTACGTGTTTTATTTAAATGGTACATGCAAGAAGTAGGAGATAATTTAATCTCTGTTCTTGTTGTAGGTCGTGATGGATTAATAGTTGAAATTTTAACAATGGATTCTGAAAAATCAGAAGAAAAAAAATTTATTGGAGCATTCAGTTCTTTAGTTGAATTAGTGTTAAAAAAATTAACTCAAGACTTTGATCTTGGAACTTTTGGTGCAGGAACGTTTGATACAGATAAATATAGGTTTATTTTTTGTGAGTCTGGATCTGATCATGTTTTAGTCTCCATTTTAAGTCATACTACATTGGTGGATGATGTATTTCCATATACTTATTTAACAGCCGATAAGGTAGCGAGGATTATAGATGGTGAATTACCAGTAAGCCCCGTGATACCAAAAATTAAAAGAGATACTGAAATTGAAAAAATTAAACGAAAAATGGAATATTACCATAGCAAACCTCATTCACCTAAATATGTCTATAAACTTTCTTTAATTGGGGATAATGGCGTCGGAAAAACAAGTATGTCTCAAAGATATGTTCACGGTATATTTAAAGCGGATTATAAAGCAACAATTGGAACTTATATTTCTAAGAAAGAATGTGAATTTAAAGAATTGGGGACTTCCGTACGATTCATGATATGGGATTTAGCAGGACAAAGTCAATTCGAACGATTATGGCCGGATTATTTAACAGATTCTCGTGCAGGAATTATTGTTTATGACATAACAAGTAGAGAATCATTTGAAAATGTTAAGAAATGGTATGATATTATCAAAAGAGTCGCATTACCTCATATTGTATTAATTCTGGTTGGAAATAAAGTTGATCTAAATACTTCTAGAGTTGTAACGACTGAGGAAGGTATGGAATTGGCGAAAGAATTAGGTATCTATTACCTGGAGACTTCAGCAAAAACAAATGAAAATATTTACAATGTTTTTGAATGGATTGCACTTCAAATCATCAATATGAAGATTGATGAAGTAAAGGATACTTTATTTGACAAGCAAATAGAAGAAGGATCAAAATTTGTAATTTCCAGCCCTCAATTGAGAATATTGAACCAATATTTCATGAAACATTTGGATTATTGCATCGGAAGAAGTGATACAAAAGAGATTATTAAATATTTAGATATCTTAAAAGCGATAGAGAGAAATAAGTTATAAAAAATTCTGAAATTAATTTATATATCTATATAAAGAGCAGGTTTGAAAGGGATTGCTCTAACAGATCTATACTTAGGATCAAATTCAGAATTAATTATAATCTTGGATTTTACTCGATTTTCAATATAAGATTTATATTGTTCAAGTAACTTTACTTCATCTATTTTTGGTGTCTTTTTTTCCCATATTCTATTCTTTAATTGACTCTTTATAAATGGAACAAGGTTCTTATTAGTCAAAAGTTCTTTTTCTTTTTTTAATTCAGACATGATTTCATCAAAATTATCCTTTTTTGAAAAAATGAGATCTATAACTTTATATTTCCATACGAGAGCCGTATATAAATAAATAGTATCTGATAGTTCCGATTTTACTATTTTCTTTATGTTGAAAATATCATCTATAACATTAGAGATATAATTAAATTCAAGTTCGAGGCTATTATCAATATACTGTTTATTAAACTCTCCCCAAATTACTTTCGATATAAATCCTTCATTTCCTGCAATTTCCCATAATTCTTCACATAAGTGAGGTATTGTTATGGAAAGGAGTTTTAACCAGTCCTTATAGATCAATTTACAGACTATTAAAAAATCTTTTGTATTATCTGTATCTCTATGAAAATCCTGCATTAGATTAAAAATCTCATAGAATGCAGTTTGTAGATATCTCCTTATGTTAAATTCTTCCAATGCCTTTTCAGCTTCGATAAATTTCTTAATAATTTTAGAGAGCATAACCTGTGAATATTTAGAGTTAATATCTTCAATTTTAGAGTCTATATTTATTGAGTGCTTAATCCCTTCAGATATGAACGTATAAAATTTAGTTATATGATTTTTAACGGTTTCTATTTCTTTTTCTCTAAAATCCATATAAATTCCAAAATCTGCATGAGATATATAAAATCTAAATAAATCAGCAGAATACTTCTTTTGAATATCTGCCAGAGGGATTAGATTTCCTTTTGATTTACCCATTTTCTGTCCTTCTACATTAACTGGTTCGATTAAGCTAATAACTTTTGGCCAATGCTTCTCTGGGAATATAGCAACATGATGAAATATGAAGAAACTCAAATGATTAGAAATATGCATTATCGCAGTATGACGATGGTCAACTGGATACCAATAGAGAAATTCCTCTTGGAGTTCTCTAAGTATACTTTCATCTAGAGTTGTCTGTTTTGAAAGATTCTTTATATCTCCTTTTTCTAAAAATACAAAATCAAAGAATTCTACTGTTAATTGTTTTGGTTTAATTTGATATTTTTTAATTTTGTGTGAAATTGTATAGAATGCCATATATATTGTTGAATCGCTTAGAGATTCTATTATCCACTCTTTATTGAACGGTAATTTTGTACCTAGCCCTCTTTTCCTAGCACAAGGTCTTTTTTCAAGCCAATTAAATATATTTTCAAAATTTAATCGATATTTGTCAGGTACAATTTTAATGTTATTAAGGCATTTAAATGCATTCCTTTTCCAATCTCCTGCATTAAAATTAAGAAACCATTGATCTTTAAGAATAGAAACAATAACTTCGGCTCCACATTTACATCTAAGATTTCTAGTAATAGGAATATATAATTTGTCAGCCTTATTTTCTTCAATTAAATCTTCTGAAACTTGTCTTGCAGCCTCACTAACCTTCATTCCTTGATATTTACCACATTTTTCATTAAGCACACCATTATAAAATTCATTTTTATAATTCTCGCTTGTTGCTTTATCTAGTTCTTCCTCATCGTTTTGAGATTCAACATTAAATCTCTCACAATATATTTTTGCGGGAAAATCCTTGAATCCCTTTAATTCAATAATTTGAATTGGATAAATTAATTCTACTTCTCTTTTATTCAATTTAAATTCTTCAATTAACCCCATATTTTTTTGTAAATCAACTAACGCAATATAATCATAAGGAGCATGGGCAGGAACTGAATAAACTACTCCAGTGGCTATAGAAGTATCAACAAATTCTCCAGGTAAAATTGGGATTTCTTTAATTCCGTATACATCTCTAGCTTTTTTACCAATAATTTTACTTCCTTTAAAATTATTTAATACTTGAATCTCTTTATTTTGATTTTCTAATAAGTGTGTTGCCTCATTGGAGATAAACCATATCTCGCCATCTATACTAGCTTCAATATAATCTCCATCTGGATTTATCCATATATTTGTGACTCCATATATTGTTTCTGGCCTTAAAGTAGAAGCTACGAGAAATCCATCTTCAAATGGGAATTTAATACAGATAAATTCATTAATATTTAGGTCTAGTTCATCTCCACTCGCTATATCATCCTCTCCGACAGCATTTCTATCTCTTGGACAATATAAAATTGGATATTCCCCCTTTTCAATATATCCTTTATCTTTTAAGCGAAAGTACTGCCATTCAATGAGTTTATTGTAAATTTCATCTCCAGTTGTGAATTCTCTTCGCCAATCCAAACTCATTCCAATTGATTTAAAATCTAGCTTAATAGTGTTAGAGAAGTAGTTTACAATATTCCAAGGATCAACAAAAGATTTTACGGTTTCATTCACAACTTTCTGATCCTTAGTATGTAACGATACATATTCTTTCATCCGAGCTATTTGAATTTTATCACCCCTTTCTATAGAAGATGATATCGCTAAAACTGGGGTACCAGTTATGTGAAATGCCATTGGATATAACACATGATACCCTTTAGCCCGATAATATCTCGCAAATATATCTCCGTTAACAAAACTCCGCCCATGGCCAATATGAGTTGGACCTGAGGCATATGGATATGGAGAAGTGATAAATTTTTTCTCTTTTTTCTTATCTGGATTTGCTTCGAATAGTTTTACTTGTTCCCACTTATTTTGCCATTTCTTTTCAATTTCTTGTGGATTATACAATTCTTTCATCATAATCTTGATTTTTTTCATTTTTTTCTAAATGTATTATTTTTTGAGTGAGCAACCACCTATGATCTCTTTCAATTAAATTTGTCAGCCAAGCGAACAAATCCGTGAAAATTCAAAAGAAAAAGAGCATAAGGATTTGTTCTGCTCAAGATAGTAATAAAACTGCGTGTAAATCAACTAATAATGTTTTTTCCATTAAATTCATCTTTACGGCAGTCTTATTTGAAATCATTCTTATAAAGAGTATATATGCTTTAATATTAAAATATTTCTAGGTGCTTGAATCAAATTTCATACTTTTAGATTAATTGAAGATAAAGAGTGCATTTAATCTTATTGCGATAACTCGTTTTTAGAAAATAGTGCAAATTGTTAAATACATCCTCTTATTTCATTTTTTAGATATTAATATGAAATAATATAAATTTCAAGAAAGAAAACGGGGATAGGGATCTCATGAAAAAGATTACAAAACAAAAGAATGTTGAACTAGAATCCAAAAATAGCAATAACCTATGGCAAATTACTCTTGATGCAATGAGTGAGGCTGTTTTTCTAATTGATTTAGAGCACAAAATTCTTCAATGCAATAAAGCAACTTTAGCGCTTTTAGGAAAATCTGACTATAATGAAATCATAGGTCATCCTTGTGGAGAACTAGTGCACGGTACATCAGGATCAGTTGATTGGTGTCCTGTGAGAAGAATGTGGGAATCTGGCCATAAAGAGTCAGATATTCAATTATTAGAGGGTAAATGGGTGGAAATTTCTGGAGAACCTATTTTTAATGACGAAGGTGAGATATTTGGGGCCATTCATATAATAACTGATATTAATTCCCGAAAAAAAGCAGAAGATGCACTAAAAGAATCAGAACAACAGTATCTAACAATTCTTAATTCTTTAAATGATGCGATGCATGTAGCAGATAAAGATTTAAGGATTATATTCCAGAATCCTGCTATGATTCGATGGCTCGAAGAATTAAATTTATGTTCTAATAATCTAGGTAAATCTGTTTTTGAGGCATTTCCTTTCTTAGATTATAATAAAGTCGATAATGAATATGATGAAGTCTTTAAAAGTAGAAAACTTTTAATCAACACAGAAGCTACAAAACTATCTAACCAACTTGTATTTACTGAAACTTTAAAAATTCCGATTATACATCAGGGTGAAGTTAACAACGTTATTACGATATTAAGAGATATTACCGATCAGAAGGAAGCTGAAGAAAAATTAAAAGTTTCTGAAGAAAAGTATAGAAATATTGTCAACAATTTAATGGATATTATTATAATATTAGATTTAAAAGGGAATTTCCAATATATAAGTCCTCAAATCTATGATATTTCTGGATTTAAAGCCGAAGAGATTATTGGTAAAAGTGGATTCAAATTCATGCATCCTGATGATATGAAATATGCTGCAGAAGTTTTAAAAGAAGCAATCGAGAAAAAGAAGAAAATGTACATTGAATATCGTACAATCCATAAAGATGGACATTATATCAATGTGGCTGCTAGTGGTAGACTAATACATATTGAAGGTGAAAACAGAATTTTCGCAGTAGTAAGAGATATTTCTGATCAAAAAAGAGCAGAACAAAAATTAAAAGAATCAGAAGAAAAATATCGATATTTAATTGAAAATGCGTTAGAAGGAGTATGGGTTATAGATTCCAATGCTGATACCATTTTAGTTAATCCTAGTATGGTAAATATTTTAGGTTATTCTGTTGAGGAAATGATTGGAAAATCTGTTTTTTCTTTTATAGATGAAAATCAAGCGAAGAAAACTGCAGCTCACCTAGAAAGACGAAAACAAGGAATTTCTGAAGAAAGAGATGCTGAGTTTATCCATAAGAATGGTAAAAAGGTTTATTTAAGAGTAAGAGCGACTCCCATTTTCAATAATGAAGGTATTTATGAAGGAACATACGCATTTCTAGCAGATATAACCCAGCGAAAAGTAGCGGAGAAAAAAATAAAGGAATCTGAAGAAAAATACAGGCATATTTCTGAAAATGCTTATGATTTAATTACAATTTTTGACGAAAATTTCACTTATGAATATATTAATGAAAAACCTTATCTTAACTTACTCGGATATACTGCTGATGATTTGATAGGTAAAACTGGTATTGATTTCTTACATCCTGATGAAAAAGAGAAAATAATTGAGCAATTTAAAAAAGTTATCACTGAAGGAAGTGCATCAGTATTCGTACGACTAAAACATAAACTAGGACATTATATTTGGACAGATACTATTGGTACATTATTTTTTGATAAGGATGGCAATCGAAAAGTAATTGCAATTACGAGAGATGTAACAGATAGAATTACTGCAGAGGAAGAATTAAAAAAATCTGAAGTGAAACATCGATTAATATTAGAAAAAGCAAACGATTTAATTTCAATATTAAATATAGACTTTAAACATGAATATATTAATGAACAAGCCTATATTAAATTGTTAGGATATACTAAGGATGATTTAATTGGGCAGACACCTTTTATATTCTTACATCCTGATGATACACAAAAAGTTGCTAACATTTTAAGAGAGGGTTTTAATAAAGGAAGTGGAGAAAGTGTTTTTAGGTTTAAATGTAAAAGTGGTCAATATAAGTGGTTAGAAAGTAGGGGAACAACATTTTTTGATACAAAAAGGGAGAAAAAAGCATTAATTATTTCTAGAGATATTAGTGAAAGCAGAGAAGCAGATCAAAGATTAAGAGAATCCGAAGACAAGTTCAGGACTATAACGGAACAATCTTTTATGGGAATTATAATATTACAAGATGGAGTTTTTAAATATTTTAATGAGCAAGCAGCTAAGATGAATGGATATTCAATGAAAGAAATAAAAAATTGGAAACCGTTTGAATTTCAAAAACTTATTTATCCAGATGATAGAGAATTTGTTATGGAACAAGCGAGAAAAAAGCAAGCTGGTGACCCTGATGTTGTTTCTCATTATAAATATAGGATTATAAAAAAAAATGGAGACGTAATTTGGGTTGAAAACTTTTCAAAAACTATAAACTATAGAGGAAAACCTGCTGATTTTGTGATGACAATTGATATTAGTGACAAGATAATAACTGAACAAAATTTGAAGGAATCTGAAGAAAAGTATCGATTAATATCGGAAAACACAGATGATTTAATTGTTGTATATAATGAAGATGGATTAGTAGAATATCTTAATGCGGAGACGCATTCAAGAGTTTTAGGTTATACTCTTAATAAATTCTTAGATAAATCTTTTAGAGATGTTATAGTACATGAAGATGATAGAGTTTTAGCAGACCGATCTGGAAGCGAAGGATTAGAAAAAGGAAATTTCCAATATCAATTTAGAATAAAACATTATAATGGATACTATCTTTGGTTTGAAGTTACAGGTAAAAAATTTGTAGATAATGATGGTAATAAAAAAATTCTCTGTGTTTCAAGAAATATTAATGAGAAAAAGCTAGCAGAGCAGAAAATTAAAGAATCTGAAAAAAATTTCAGAACAATAGCTGAACAGGCTTTTATAGGGACATTAATAATTCAAGAGGACAAAGTTGAGTATGTGAATAATGCCTTGCTGCAAATTTTTGAATTTTCTCATGATGAAATCAAAAATTGGAGAAAAATTGATTTAATCAAGCTAATCTATCCCGAAGATTTACAATATTTAAGGGAATCTCGCGAAAAATTGCGAGCTGGTGAATCAGACATAAAACAGTTTTATTCTTATAGAGTATTTACTAAATATGGGAAGATAAAATGGATTGATCAATTCTCAAGGCCTATTATTTATCGAGGGAAACCTGCAGAATTAGTTACAATTATGGATATTACTGAAAAGAAAAAAGCCGAAGAGGAATTAATAAAACTAAACAGTTTAAAATCAGAACTTCTTAGAAGGACTTCCCATGAGTTAAAAACTCCGCTTGTTTCAATAAAGGGGTTTTCTGAACTTTTATTAACTGTCCACAGAGAAAAATTAGATGATTATGTATTAGCTACTATTCGTGAAATAAAACTTGGATGTGAAAGGTTAGAAAATCTTATTCAAGATATTTTAAAAACAGCTGAATTAGAATCCGAATCAGTTGAACTAAAAAAATCTGAAGAAGATTTATCATTTCTCATAAAATTATGTGTAAGGGAATTGCAGGGGTTAACCAGATTAAGAAACCATGAAATAAATTTAGATATACATGATAAATTGATAACAAAATTTGAACCAGACCAAATTCATCTTGTTTTAAGTAATTTAATCAATAATGCTATAAAATATACGCCATCGAATGGAAAAATTCAAATAAAATCTGCTATTACCGACGATTATATTCTAATTTCAATAGAGGATAATGGAATCGGAGTAACCAGCGAAGAGAAAAAAAGATTGTTTACTCAATTTGGAAAAATTGAACGATATGGACAAGGTCTTGATATAATTTCTGATGGTTCTGGATTAGGTTTGTTTATAACCAAAAAAATTATTGAATTGCATGGCGGAACAATAAGGGTTAAGTCAAAGGGGAGGAATAAGGGGTCTACCTTTTACTTTACTCTCCCAATAATTACTGATACTAAAGATTAAATTCTCATTTTCATCAACATTTTTATCTAAAACTCTTAAAACTTTTAATTGGTACCTTTATTATATATTTATATAAATAGAATATAATTGTGAATTTATATGGTCGAGTTTAATCCAAGAATTATAAGTAAAGAGGAGCTAAGAGCAATCTCAGCTGGCGTAAATGAGGAAGAATTATTATTATTTGATAAGCATTTATTAGCCAACTATTATGATGAAAATGTTCTAATTGAAGCTAAGGAACCAGGATCTCCATGGGTTATTGTAAAGAATTTTAAAACGGGAGAAATCTCCGAAAAACTAGATTGTACTGCTCAATATTGGTCATTAGCTTTAGGGTTTGCCCATCCTGATGTAAATTATGCTGTAGCTGAACAAATAAAAAGATTGACCCATATTAAGTCTGAAGGAGTATCTCCATCTCGTGCCAAGTTTATAAATAAACTATCGGAACTATGTCCAGGTCGATTAAAAGGAGGAAGAGTTGCTATTAATAATGAAGGTGGAAGTTTAGCGATTGAAGCTGCAATGAAGTTCACCTTAATAGCCTCAAGGACAGGAGATCATTTTTTAACATTTCGAGGGGGATATCATGGAAATACATTAGCCACAATAACAGCATCTCAACCATTCCATACTATAACAAGATTTCGACCATTTGGAGTAGATTTCTTTACACGAGTTCCACAACCATATTGCTATCGCTGTTTATGGAATTATAAAAATGGTTTATATGGTAAAAAAGATCCACAATGTAACCTCGAATGTTTTAATTTGGTTAAAGAGTATCTTATGGGCTTAACGTCAAGAAAATTAGCAGGTGTGATTTTAGAACCTTGGCAAGCAGCAGGGGGACATGTGCCTTTCCCACCAGATTTTCTTGTTAAATTAAGGGAAGTTTGTGATGAAGAAAAGATCTTCATCATATATGACGAATCTCAGACAGGTGTGTGGAGGACAGGCAAATATTTTACTCTTACAGAGAAATATGAAAAGGAACTTGGAATTGATGTATCTCCTGATATGATGTGCTTTACAAAAGCTATCGGTGGAGGTTTCCCATTAGGAGCTATGATTGTATCAACCAAAATAAAAAAGAGATTTGGACCATCTGAAGATCATACAACATTTTGCAATACACCTATAGGATGTACAGCTGGACTTGCTTCAATTATGGTTATAGAAAGAGCAAAAATTGGAGAAAATTGTGAAGAAAGAGGAAAACAAATCACTAAACGATTGAAAGAATTTCAAGAAAAATATGAGGTTATAGGTGATATTCGTGGACCAGGGTTATTTATAGGAATTGAGCTAGTTAGAGATCAAAAATCAAGAAAACCTTTTACTGAGCTTATGGAAGAAATGATTCATGAAGGAGTAAGACAAGATATTTATTTTGGTCCTAGTATGCCTTATATGAGTGGAACAGGAAAATTATTAAAGAGAAATTTAATTAAAATAAAACCTCCGCTTAACATTACTGAAGAGGACGCCGATTTTATATGTGATAAATTTGAAAGTGTATTAAAAGATTCAATTAATAATTTGAAATAGAATTAATATGAATTCAAGTCAACATGTTCTCGCTAGTATTAACCATAAGGAACCCTATAGAGTGTCTAACATTTCAATCAGGGGTCTTCTAAAATAAGTTTTAAAAATTGAATAGATCTTGGTTTAAAAGAGAATTAATTTTTCTCATATGGAATTATCTTTATCACTGGTAAGAATTTCGCAAGATAAAGTGAGATTCCTCTAACTTCTTTATTACTAAGGAAAATCCTGATATTTTTAAATTTGCTAACTTTTTTTAACAAATTTCAAATTATATTATTTAATGTCAATAACAAAAAAAGATGCTGAAATCCAAGCAGAAAAAATAGTAAGAAGAATACTAAAAGATGAAAAATACCTTTCTGAATTATTAAAAGGAATTATAGCTAAAGAAGATTCAGTGAGATATCCAAATGCTATCGCCTTAGAAACCCTAAGTAATGAGACTCCCAAAATTATTTATCCTGAATGGGATATATTTACTAAATTACTAAAAAGCAAAAATGCTTACCACAAATCGATTGCTATCTCAACAATTTCAAATTTAACCACTATAGATGAACAGAATAAATTTGAAGAAATTTTTAAAGAATTTTTTAAACTTATTGATGATAAAAGTGTTATTGTTACTAGAAAGCTAGCTATTTATGCCGGAAAAATTGCTAAGGCTAAACCGTTTTTAAGATCTCAGATTACAACCATTTTATTAGGTATTGATAATACTCAACATAGTCCCAGCCGCAAAGATTTAATTAAAGGAGATATTATTGAGAGTTTCAGTGAATATTTTAAAGATATTAAGAAAAAAAATGAGATTATTGATTTTGTCAAGAATCAATTAAAAAGTAGTAGTCCAAGCACAGTGAAGAAAGCTAAAGAGTTCCTTTCAAGATGGGAAAAATAAGTTAATGTTAAGAAAAATGTTTTACAATTGCTTGAAATTTTCTATCCGGGCGGTGGATATGTTTGGAATATAGTCTATAATATTCTACCCGATGTACCACCACAAATTATAGTTGTAATGTTTGAAGCTATAGAAGAATTTATTAATAGCCTATAGTTATTTCTATGAAGATTCACTAGAATTAAGTCTTAGATATTGAATGGATTTCGGTTCAAAGGCAAATTCATTTTTATGGTATGGAATGATCTTTATCAATGGTAAGAAATTCGCTAAATAAAGGGAAATTCCTCTGATTTCCTTATCATTTAGCAAAAATTTCATACTATCAAATTTAAAAAATCCAAACTGTCTACTAGTTTCATGTAAAGTTCCAATCTTGTATTTTCCTAGATAAACTGGGAATGAACTATCATAATTGTACTCTCGCGGGAAGATTACAGTTCCAATTTTATAGTGAGGAATTCCACCATCTAAAATGCAATTTAAATTGTTAATACTAGCCTTTACTCCATAGAATGGAAAAATTTTATGGTAAGAGTTTGTTGGTAAATAGGCAAGAATCATCTCTGGATAATTGGAATGAATCTCAACAGGAATACGGTTTGTATCTAAATCATTGAAGGAACCATCTAATTCTTCTTCATTTCTAATTGCTAAGGAAAAATCTTTTCCACCTCGAGCACGAATAGCATCATTGGAATGTCTAAGTTCCAAATGTACGTGAGGACTTGACCAATAAGCAAAGTATCCATTACGGATTGTTATTCCTAACGGATCTCCTACATCAATCTTATCTCCTACTCTAACATTCGGGTTAACATGCATAATTTTCCAAAGAATCTCAGAATCCCCAGGGTTACTAATTAAAATCAAATAGTCCAGATCAATACCACTAGAAAATTGAGCCTTAGGGGCTCTTAAAGTTTTAACTTTTTCGATTGTCCCTGAAACTGGACTCAGAACATCAAAATTTTCTAAACTAAGATTTTGATAAATATCAATTGCTAGACCATGCTGGTGTGCGTAATAAGGAGATGTACCTATACTAAAATGACTTGTTTTTGGTATTGATACTCTAATATCATCCATTTTAATGATATCATAAAAATCAGATATAGACATTTGATCGAATAAATTATATCATTTAACTTCTAATTAAGAGTCTAGGGTCAATAATTAAAATTATTATCTAAAATAGACCTGTGAGTGAATTATTTTAATTTCTTACTTTTTTTTTGAAATACTAGTTCTTAAAAATGTTTAACACTATTATCAAAATATATTTTACTTTGTAATTATTAATTCTAAACTTATTAGGGTGATAAATTATAACTAGTCTCGAAATAAATATTTTTTCTCCTTCTGAAAGTGTAAATTTGAAGAGTTTACTAAAAAATCCAGACGAAGATTTTCAAGAGATCGTTTCTTTAGTGGAAACAAAAGTAAGAGAACAAACAAAAAGAATTAAAGAATCAGAAGAAAAGCATCGCTCTCTGATTACTGCTTTAACTAATACAGGATTTGGTATAGATGTTGTAAATAGAGAATATAAAATTTTATATCAAAATCAAGTTTTAAAAGAAAAATTTGGTGATGGTGTTGGTGAAAAATGCTACGTTAAGTATATGGGTGAAAATCTCCCTTGTAAGTTTTGCCAAATGGAAGATACTTTAGAATTTAATGAAGTGAAACGAAATGAATTAAAAGGTGTAGATAGTAGAACATATGAAATAATTTCTACTCCATTCCCTAATTCTGATGGTACAGTTGATAAAGCTCTTGAAGTAATAGTCGATATTACTGAGCGAAAACTGGTAGAAGAAAAGTTAAGAGAATCAGAAGAAAAATATAGGGGGCTCACGGAACAATCATTAATGGGCATTTTCATTTTACAGAATGGTAGATTTAAATATATTAACCAAGCAGTTTCGGATATTATTGGTTATTCTGTTGAGGAAATGTTAAATTGGACAGAAATTGACATTGCCAAGACAATTTACAGCGAAGATTTAGAAATCATATTAAATCGTTTGAAAAGAAGTGAAGAAGGTGATTTAGACGAACATTCCAGTTCAATTTTTAGAATCATTACTAAAAGTGGTAAGTTAAAATGGATGGAGGAATACAATAAAAAAATAATTTATCAAGATAAACCCGCTAGTCTGGTAACATTGATTGATATAACTAGTAAAATTGAATCGGAACAAAAATTAAAAGAATCTGAAAACAAATATCGTCATTTATTTTATAACCTTCCAATTAGTATATCTATCTTCGACTCAAAAGGAAATTTGGTTGAAAGTAATAAAGTCCTTATCCAAAAATTATCTGAATATGCAGAACTAAATTTTATTGGGAAAAATTATGTAGATATAATTCCTTATTTCAAAAACTCAGATCAATTATTACGGTTATTTAAAGAAAGATTAAAAGCAATGCGTAAAGGAATAAATCTAGAACCCGTAGAATTATGTTTGGTTAGTAACAGTGGAAAAAAAGTTTGGTTACATTGGCAAAGTTCTAGACTTGAAATAAATAATGAACTATTTTTCGAAGTAATAATTCAAGATATAACTGACCAAAAAGAAGCAGAGGAAAAGTTAAAGGAATCCGAGGAAAAATTCAGAAATATTTCCGATCAATCTCTGATAGGAATTGGAATTGTACAGGACAATATAATAAAATATGTAAACAAAAAGTTTGCAGATATTTTTGGATATACAGTAGAGGATATGCTAAATTGGTCTCCGGAAGAATTTATGAAAACCATTCACCCAGACGATAGGGAGTTTGTTCTCGACCAAGTAAAGAAAAAACAAGCAGGTTCAGAAGATTATTTAGAAAACTATCAATTTCAAGGCGTCACAAAATCAAGCGAAATTATCTGGATTGAGAATTATACTAAAACAATACTGTATGAAGGAAAAACCGCTGATTTTGTCGCTTTTATTGATATTACTGAACAAATAAATGCGCAACAAGA
>JAEOTV010000199.1 GCA_016839635.1 Promethearchaeota archaeon
AGGGATTAAGATTGCATTATATTGACGAAGGGCCGCAAGATTCTAATGAAGTATTTTTATGTCTTCATGGACAACCAACATGGAGTTATTTATATAGAAAAATGATACCTACATTCCTAAAAGCGGGTCATCGAGTTGTAGCACCTGATTATTTTGGATTTGGCAGATCTGATAAACCTGTTGAAGAAAATATATATACGTTTGACTTTCATAGAAATTCATTACTAAAATTTATCAACTATTTAGATTTGAAAAATTTAACATTGGTATGTCAAGATTGGGGTGGGTTATTGGGCCTCACATTGCCTGTAGATATGCCTAAAAGATTTAAAAGACTATTAATAATGAATACTTGGTTAGGAGTAGGTGATGTTCCACTTTCAAAAGGATTTCTATTTTGGAGGGATTGGAATAATAAAACTCCCGATTTAGTGCCTGGTCGTTTAATTGCTAGACAATGCCCTCAATTAACAGAAAAAGAAAAAGCAGCTTATAATGTGCCCTTTCCAGATATTAAATATAAAGCAGGAATACGAAGATTTCCAAATCTCGTACCTGATACCCCTGATGCACCGGGAGCTAGAATTTCTCAACGAGCAAGAGAGTGGTTTCAAAATAATTGGTCTGGAGAATCATTTATGGCTGTGGGGATGCAAGATCCTGTTTTGGGTCCATCTGTTATGCGAATACTCCGAACTTATATTAAAGGTTGTCCCAAACCATTAAGAATAAAAGAAGCAGGCCATTTTGTTCAAGAATGGGGAGAACTCATAGCTAAGAGAGCGTTAGAATCATTTAACTTATAAAATAGGATTAATCGTTATATTTAAACCCTTCAGAGAAGATGTATACTTTTATATAATGTATTCAATATATAAAATCAAAATATGTCAATTTAGAATTTAGAGGGTAATCGACAATGAGTAAAAGTTTCAATTATAAATCAATTTTAGTTAGTTTATTTATTATTGTTGGATTGTTTATTAGCATATATTCTGGAGTTCTTTTTACCATTTTTGCAATACTTGAGCCAAATATCCCTGATTCACATGCTCATTTAGCCTGGGTTTCGAATTCTTATACGTTCACTTTGAATATTTTTATACTAGGATTAGGGATCTTAATAGGGAGTTTAATATATAACCGATTAAGTCCAACAGATAATATTTTTGCAAAAATTAAAGAAGGAGTGACCAGAATAAAAATCAGAAAATTTAGAATTATAACTAAAACTAGTTCATTTATAGGAGCATTATTGACTTCATATACGTTGGGTTATTTTATCTCTTTTATTATTTATTGTAATATTTATAATTTTTCTGCAACTGAAATTGCTGAGCTTTTCTTGTACCCATTAGTAATTTGCATTTTATTCTTTCAGGTTGGAGCATTAATTTCTTCCATTGGACTATATATTATTAAAGAAATTAATAAAATTCATAAATCTGATACTATTAATGGAATACCATATTTCTTGAGCAGAGGAAACAGAATTTTATCCAGCATTGGGATAATAAATAGTTCCATCCTGATTTTCATATTTGGGGAGGGAATACGTGCTTTTAATTGGCATTGGTTTACAGGTTTTTACCCTCCAGGTCCATATACCTGGGAATATATGGGCTTAACACTTGGATTTCTATCTATTTCAATTTTTATTTTCATCTATGGAATTCAGTATTATTTTAGGCTAAACTGGTATGTAAAGAGGCATAGTGAGATAACAAGAATCAAATTTAAAATGAGCAAAAAGTTCATTTCTCCTATTTTTGCTATAATTTCTCTCGTAATAATGTTTCTTCCTTTTCCCCCCTATTTATATATTGCTCCTCTCCTAATTTTTATGATTTCGCAAGCTTGGCCTATTGTTTGGTGGAACATCTATGTTACATACTCACTCATATTTTTTAGTGGGTTATTTATGCTAATTGGAGTAGCTATAATTCTAAGTCCTAGAAGGAAATATGAGATAATAGATAACCTCCATTCTTAATTTCTCATAGAACACTAGCTAATTACAATAGGTAAGAATGCAATTGAATCGTTTTATATTTAAACACTTGATGTGTACTTTATGTAAATTCAATATAGAATATGCATACTTTTATATAATTTATTCAATATATAAAAACAAGATATATTGAATTAGAGAATAGAGGGTAATAAGCATTGAGTTTAGATTCAAACTACAGATCGATTTTGGTTAATTTTGTTATCTTCATTGGTTTATTCCTTTGTGTTTACTCTGGAGTTGTTTTTATTATCTTAGCTTTACATGCTCCAAATATTCCAAGTATTTACAGCCATTTGGCATGGGTTTCAAACTCATATACAATCTACTTGAATTTATTAATTATTGGAATAGGGATCCTAGTAGGAAGTTTAATCTACAACAAATATAGACGAACAGACAAATCTTCAATCCAAATTGAAAACCGAGATATTAAAAAGTATAAAATCTTTTTTGGAATGGTCTCAATTTCAGGATTATTAGTAGCTTCAATTATGTTTGGTTATTTTTTCTCTCTCATGATATTTATATTTAAGTATTACACAAATTCTGTTGAATTTGCCGAACTCTTCTTATTAAAGTTTATGATAACTTATTTTTTCTTCTTGTTTGGATTATTTATCTTTTATTTAGGATTTTATATAATTAAAAATTATCTTACTATTCAAAAAAGTTCAATTAGAACGGGAAATCCAAGATTTTTAAAAAGAAAATATAAAATTTTAACAACAATAATAAGCGCATATAGTGGAATTATTGTTTTTATATTTGGAAGCGCTATATTTACTATTTTTTTCTATAATTACTATTATTTTACAGGTTTTTACCCCCCAACACGATTTGATCATGAGATGACAGGTTTTTTGCTAGCAATAATGTCAACTTCATTACTAATTCACTCTTTTACTATAACCTATTTTGTTTGTGCATTAAAGTATGAAAAAAAATCCCAAAATTTAAGAAAAGCACAACCCAATTTTAATTTAAATTTTATTATTCGTATTGGAAGTATAGTATTTATAATAGGATTAATGCTTTCCATACCCGCGGATTTTCTTTATGGGCTGATTGGTTTTTTGGCTAATGTTGTGCGATTAATCATATACAATTGGATCTATAGCCCATGGGGTTATTCTGAATTTTTAATACTTTCTTTGTTTTTTTTAGATATTTTTTTGATAAGTTGTATTATTATATTAGTTCCAAGAAGGAAGTATGAGATTTTAAATAATATTTAGCTTTCATTTACGTTATTCGGTTTTTCCAAACAAATTATAACCTTTGATTTTGATAACTTTAATATTCACAAATTTACCATAACTATCTTTTAATTCATTAACAAAAATATTTTTGTAGGCAAAATTTCTCCCAAAAGCCTGATTTCTTTCTACACCTTTATGAAGTAATAATATTTCTCCTTCCCAATTCATCCACTTTTTATTAATATGTGTTAAATTGCTTCTAAAGATATTAGATAATCTTACGGATCTTTCTTTGATCATTTTACTATCAATTTGAGTCATTTTTTTTGCTTTAGTGCCTGGTCTTGGTGTGAATTTTGAAATATTTAAAATCTCAGGTTTTAACCATTTTATAAAATTTATAGTTCTAAAGAAATCATACTCAGTTTCACCAGGAAAGCCACATATAATATCAGTAGAAATGGTCAAATTTGGAAATTCTGTCCTTAAGAGCTCAATTTTATCTATTATATCTGAAATATAATATTTTCTACCCATTTCTTTCAAAATTTTATTGCTTCCTGATTGAATTGGAATATGTAAAAACTGGTAGACTTTAGGCAGAATAAAAATTGATATTAATTGCTCCGTATTTTCAATTAAAAAACTTGGATTAATCATTCCTATTCTTAAAAAGAACTTATAATTGAGAGAGACGATACTTTCCACTAGATTTGCTAATGTAGTTTGGTTATGTTGATAAGTACTACAATCTTGTGAAGTCAAATAAATTTGTTTAATTCCTTGCTTTAATTGATATTCAACATTTTTTACTATGCTATCTGGATTATAGCAGTTTAGTTTACCTCTTGCATTTTTTACACAACAATAAGTACAAGACCCCAAACATCCTTCTGAGATTGGAATAACTCCTGTAATTTTTCCAGGTGGATGATTAATATAGTATTTGGCTTTATCAATTGATTTATTTGATTTAAATACGAGATTTTTCTCACCACTTTTAATTTTTTGAAATATCTCTGGAAGTTCTATTATATTGTTCAAATCAATTATAGCAGCAAAGGAGGGAATGATTTTTTTAATAGTTTCAATGTAATTAGGGGCTATATGAGGCAAACACCCCGCAATAACGATATGTTTTTTAAGATTTTTGTGAAATTGTTTATGTAAATATTCTAAACGTGCTTTTATTTTATTTTCAGTTTGTTCTTTGACAGCACACGTATTAATAATTAAGAATTGAGCACTTTCCAACGAAGTTTGAATGTAATTCGCTTTTATCAGCACATTAGTGATTATATATGAATCCGCTTTATTCGATGTGCATCCATATGTTTCTACGTAAAAGGATTCTTTTATCATAAAAAAATATAATAATTTATAAAAAGAACTTGCTTATTAGGTATTAAAAACGTTTTTTAATTAAAATAATCTATGATTAAGAAAATACAATTTATTCATTTGAAGAGTGATTAAAATGACAAAGAAAATCAAATTTGCATATTGCTCTGTATGTAAAAAAGAAGTCGAAAAATCTTCCAGAAAACCATTAGATATGATGCAAAAGTTACTTTGGGGCATGGTAATCGTAGCTACATTAGGGATTGGAGCTATTGTATATGGAATTTATTTATCCAACAGGCCAAAGGTGCATTGTCCTATATGTTTTACTAAACTAGAGTATTCAGATAAACCATTTGTAAAACCAAAAAAGAAACGTGAAGATATGACACCTAAGGAGAGAGTGTTAGATAAGGCAGGATTAAGAGAAGAAGAAGAGGAAGAAGAACCTCCCAAAAAGAAAACCGAAACAAAAAAAAGGAAAAAAGAAGAAGAGAAAGAGGAGAAAAAATTAGTCTGCCCCTATTGTGGAGAAACATTAGAAGAAGAATATGCAACTTGTCCCTTCTGTCAAGTTCCATTAAAAACATAAGTTCTGAAAAAGATATTAAAGAATATTCTTTTTCTTATCAAATAACTAATAAAAATAAATAATAGTAAAACTAATAATTAAAATATATATTTTAGAAAACCTAAACTAAATTTAATTTAAAAAAAATAAAAGGATGAGATAAAAATGCCACGTGCAGCTCGTAAAGCTCCTGATCGAGAGCCAGATCCATTGGATTTATATTCCACATGGGATCTTAGAATCGCAAAAGTAATTTATTATGGTCTTATTGTTGGTACTGCTGTTCTTGTGCTTGGAATATGGTTAATAATACTCTTTTCTATTGATCCATTTTGGCCATTTTTCTTAGGTCTCCATCTTGGATTTCAAATCGCTATAATAGCGGGTGTTGTCACAGGGCACCTGTTTTTATTAGTGTTATTCTATACTTTATTCCGTGGAGGTATGGTAAAACTATGTAAGGCTTTATTTAAAGACCGGCGATTAGCAAGAAAGTGGGAAGACTATTCAACTCTAAGATTACTTGTTGGAATTGCATTATTTAGCTTATACATTACTTTAATTGCACTCTTAATTGGTTTTCTTCCATATACATTTTGGAGTGCTCTTTGGGGTTTATGGATTTTTATGGTGGAAAATTTTGGATTTGGATTATGGGTTCTTTGGGTCGGAGCTATGATATTTTTAATCATAGGACTTGTATTTTTCGGTTTTGTTCTTTGGAATAGAGGAGTATTCTGGGTACTTAGTCGAGTTAAAACTATCGAAGACGAAATAGAAGTTGACGAACGTATTAAAAAAGAAGCATTAAAAGAAATGGATGATAGGACACTTCAATCAATTTATAAAAAAGAAACTGGTAAGAAACCAATACACAGGGGAAAAGAAACTAGAGGCTATATTGACTGGAAGAAGAAACAACTATCAGGTTAAATTATATTTAAATTTTTTATACTATATTTTTTTTAAATTCTTAAAAAACCCTGAATTTTAATAATTTATTAGATCTTTTCCACAAAATTTACAAAATTTTTAAAAAAAAGTAAAAAAAGAGATTGTTAAACAATTTGAATTTTATCTTCTCATCATTCTTGGGTTTCTGAATAAGGTTAATTCATTTCTAGGGATTTTGTAATCAGTTGTTGCAGTTTTCTTCATCTTTTTATAGAGTTGTTTAATCATCTTCTCGGCAACTCTCATAAAATTGCAAATGATGCCAAATAAGATCATTTGCATTATAAACATCTTATCTTTTGCATAAGTTTCATCAAAGATTTGAATTTCAAAATTTTTCTGTATTCTTTGGCCATCAACTCGAGCTATTTTTTGATCACCAATATAAATCCAATAATTTCTTCCAGGACCTACAATTCCTTTAGCTCGAATAACTTGGAGTTTATCATCCTTTTCTTCTGGAAGCAATGGCCATGCCCAATATGTACCCAGTAATCTCCATCCTCTTACAACGCGTGTTAAATATATTGTTCTAGGGACTTGCATAATGAAAACAGGAGCAGGATGCTTAATTTCATAACTCTGGATTAGTGAATGGGATACACTTAACTCAGTACCCCCTTTGAAATTCCCCCCCTTAGCTGTCTTTGCATCAGTGATCTTTTCTTCCATAATAGTAAATACACGACAGCTTAACCTTTTTTCTTCTAGTGGTTTTTCTTCCCAATCGTCTTTACTAAACGCAATAATATATTTCTTCTCTCCATCTTCCTCTACAACTCCTTCAATATCAAAATTCTTGCTAAACCAACGAGTTTTTGCTTGATATTTGAGTTGTTGATGTACTCCTAATTCTTCGTCGTGTAATCGGGTACGCCAAAAGTTTACTTTTA
>JAEOTV010000200.1 GCA_016839635.1 Promethearchaeota archaeon
ACTAGAAAGAATCTCGGACTCACCACAAATTCTCAGTTAATGTTAGTAAGCGATTCAGAAACAAAAGAAATAAGAATCATGCCCATTGGATTAAAAAGCGAAGGAAACCTAGTGAAGTTGAGAGTAATAATGAAGGATGTGCCAGGTGCCTTAGCGAAGATACTTGATATTTTTGCAGAAGAGGAAATTGGCTTAGTATATAGTGAAGCTGTAATTGTTGAAAAAGATAAAACAGCAGTATGGACCGCGATATCAGAAAATCCAAAGGATTTGGATAAATTAAAAAGTATTTTAACAGATAAAGGAGAAGCTATTGAAGTTACTTTTTCTCCTTTAGATTAGGATTTAATTATTTTTTATAAATATTCATTTATTATTTTGGTGTGATTGGTGGCGAAAAAGAAAAAAAAGGAGAAGAGGAAAAAACTTCAAGATAGTGATGAAATTGATGAAGAAATTTCTGAATATTCATTAGATTCAGCGTTACACTCGGCTAAAAATACAGAAACGACATTACAAACATTATTAAAAGGAGTATCTGAAGGACAAGGATATGTAAAACCTCAAAAGGAAGGAGATGTAAAGATTACACCGCAATTAACACATGAATCGCGAAGTAAGATTGCTGAAGCTTATGTCTTAGAAGATGTTCCATTAGTCCAAAGAACGAAGGATGAAAAAAAGCCAAGAACTAAGTTGATTGCTGAGGATAGTAAGGAGAAAATAAAACCAACCCCTTCAAAAGCCCAATCGGAAGTCACCCCAGCACCACCAGCTCAATCAACCACTACTCCTTCAAAAACCCAATCGGAAGTCGCCCCAGCACCACTAGCTCAACCAACTACTATTCCTTCAACTAAACAAGAACCTTCATTTATTAAACAAAAAAATATTTATTACAAATTAACAGAGTTTTTTGAAGGTCTTTTATCGAGTTATAATGAGAATTATGATAGATGGGAAATGTCGATTTCAAATATCCTCACGATCCTAAGAAAGATGCGAAAAATTACAAAGAAAAACACTGATGATTTAGTTCTTTCAATTAATAATGTTTATAATAAAATACAGGTCAATTTAGAACAATTTAAAGTTAAACGAGATGAAATTGAGAGAATCGCTGATGTAGATATTCAATCTATGTCTGGAGAGTTTAAAAGAGTCTTAGGAATGCTTGAGTTACAGATTAAGGAATATCAATTAAAAAGAGTTACAGATGAATTTATTCACGAAATAAAAAATTTATACTGATTGGTTAGTTTTCACCATTTAAAAAATAATGTAAAGGGATATTTTTAGATAATATTGCTATGTCATCTACAGAAAAAGATCAGTTACGTCCACTTATTATTGATATTGGTAGTAAAAATTTAAGAATGGGTTGGGCAGGAGATGATTTTCCAGATATTATAGCACCAAGTGTTTATGTTGACAAAAGAGACTATTTATTTACATCGGATGTAATTGATGGCCTCGAGGATATATATATTACAGAAAAAAATATTGAAAGCCATTTATTTGGTCATCAAGCATTAAAGTACTCTAATATCCTTAAAATTCATGAATTCCGAAAGGAAAGTAATTTTAATGTTTTTATGAAATTCTTTTATCATCATTATAAACAATTAGAAATAGCAGAAGAAAATCATTTTAAACAGCCAATTATAATAATAACTCCTTTTTTCATGTCAGAGTTAGAAAAAACAAGACTACAGGATATATTCTTCAATATTTTTGATTTCCCTTCATTATTGTTCTTATCTGAAAGCCAAGGAATATTAGCTACACTACGTAAAACAAGTGGTGTAGTTATAAGTATGGGAGAAATTAATACGATTATTACCACATTTTTGCATGGATTCTCAAATGCAATGGCAAGGGATATATATCCGATTGCTGGTAAGGATTTGACAAATTATTTATTGAATTTAATTTTATCAAAAAAAGGATCTGGAAAAACAATTTATCTTGATAAAATGATTGCTAATGAAATTAAAGAAAAATTATCTGTATGTGTGATAGATCCAGAAGGTGAGACAAGACGAATTAAAGACGGTTTAACTAAATATAACAGAAATATCGATTTGCCTGATGGGACCTGTTTAGAAGTCAATACAGAGAGATTTATGCTAACTGAACCATTATTTAACCCCTCAATAATTCATATTGATTACATAGGATTACCTGAAGCAATTTCTAAAGTAATAAAATTTTGGGATCGCGAAAATTGGGAGGTTATATTACCCAACATAATCCTAGCGGGAGGTGGTAGTTTAATTCCTGGTTTGGATCTAAGGTTAAAAACTGAAATTGCAAAAAATTTTTCAGAAAGATTAAAAGATAAAATCACGGTTTTGGGTGTTTCAGGAAGGGAAAATGTTGGCTGGATTGGAGCTTCTGTTTTATGGGCTCAAGAAAAACTCAATAAAGGGTGGATTCAGAATCCAAAACATAAAGATTCTGAACAAGAACAAGAATTTGAAAGTGTTGATCAAAATTAATAATTATAAAATCATAAAATACCTATGTCTGCTAGTACAGAATTAAAACAAGAGTTTTTAACTAATTTCCAAAATAAAATTATAACTGCTCGAAAGCTGCTATACACAGCTAATCATTTATGGGCCTCAAAATTACTTGATGATCTAAGTTTTGAAATAGCGAAGAATGATTGGCTTGATATTCAAAAAAAACACCAATTAATAATGATTATTTCCAATTCCTGGTGGTTGTATTTAAATTCATTAGTTAAACATAGGGAAGGAAAAGTAGATATTGATTTAATCAGATATATTGATGCTTATAAAAGATTCTTTTCGTTTTTATCTAAATTAGATGATTTTTATTTATTTAATAATTTCTGCACAAATCTTCTTCAAGAATTCATAAAGTTAGAGGAACTTTCACAAACAGGAATAACTAAATTTATTAATTCTTTTTCAGCAAAATTGCATGAGAGGGATGATTTTCAAAGATTGTTTGAATTACAGATACTACAAATCTTTTTAAGAAAATCAGTAGTTCCTTCAGAATACTTTCATTTGAGTATGCAGAGCATAGGAAAAACAATATTTAAAATAGAACCAAGTAAACGACCATTATTTATTTATATATTATTAGAAAATGTATGTTTAAAATATAAATTAATGGAAGATTCTGCTGAATTTGTACGACTAATCAATAAAATTTTAATAAACAGACTTCCAGGTTATTTAAAAAACGAGTTTAGCAGTATCAGCAGAATTTCAATTAATGAAAGAAGTTTTAATACTATTTTAGTTGATCTTGAAGAATTAGTTTATTACTTAAACGATATCAGTGAATATTCTTGGATTATTATCTTCATTCGAAATATATTTTTTAAAATGCAAGAATATCAATCATTTGGAGATGCTGTCACCTACATTAGGAAATTTATAGATTTTTCAATTGATAGAAATCGTTTTGAAATTGCTTATGAAATATATGATTTCTTAGAAGATCTGTTTATGTATAAAACTGATTTATCATATGATAACATTCTGATTGAATTATGGGTTGAGGCATGCAAAAAGTTTGTGGATATGAAAGAAAAGAAATATCTACTCCAATCTTTAGAAAAACTAAATAATCACTTAAAATTACCTCAAACAAATGCTCAACTCTTTCATTATTTTTATACATGCAATATCCTCTGGCAATTTAAATCTATGTTCTTTTCTTTGGAACAGAAAGATTTTTGGAGAATGATGTTTTATCGTGCTCTTTTTGAGGAACAAAATTATAACATATCACAGAAGTTACTCCTATATTTAGATGAGGATCTTAGTAAAAAACTAGCAGATCTGAGAGGAATATATTCTGAAACCGAATCTATGAGAAAAGAAATATACACTTTTGACGATCAAAACAATCAAAAGCAATCTTTCCACAAAGATTTTAGTATAAAGCAGTTAATACTAAGAATAAACTCTGATGGGATGATCTCATATAGAATAATTTCGGTTAATAATGAAATCATTCAAGGTACAATTGTTAATGAATTCTGGAATGATTCTCAACTGATTGAAATTTATAACGAACTTTTTTATGAATCAGAATATCGGAAATACAATTTCATTTTAAAAGAATTTGGTGAATTACTGTATATATTTCTCCCAAAATTAATTCGAGATTTTTTTAAATCATTTAAAATTGAGAGTATAAATCTAACACCACAAATTTATTTTATATTAGATAATATGACAATCCCCTTCGATCTTATTTATGATAATAATTTTTTCTTATTAAAATATTCAAGTGGATATAAAATAGGTGATGTACCACTTGGTGGTGTTGCCTTTGAAGATGAAGAGTCCAGTATACCTCTAATTGATACATCTAATAAAGTGTTTAATGTTTTAGTGATTGAATCAATTAATTCTAAAAATCCTGTAAAGTGGAATGAAAAATCTAAACAAAAAGAATTAATTTATCCTTTTCAGGCTGGAGCAGAGGAATTAAATCACATAATAAATTTTTTTAATCAAAGAAATGAAATTAACCAAATGGCTATTTTATTAGGTGATAATTCAACCCGGGAAAATATTTTATCAAATTTATCAACTGATATGTATCATATTATAGTATTTGTAGGAAATATTTTTTACTCAAAATGGAGCCCTAAAAATAGTTTTTTCCTTACAAATGATAATCAAATTTTAACTTTTAATGAAATTAGCCATATTTTATGCCACATTAATTCTAAAATCCCACCCTTATTAGTTTTTAATTCGCAGGTTTATGATATTGATGGTAAAAAATTAAGAAACACTTTGACAACATTCGGTGAAATTGTTGCTCAATTTAACTACTATAGGATAACTGGAATTGTCTCAAAAAATTATCCCATTTTTAATGAAGAAACAAAACAAATCATCTCAAATTTCTTTGTGAATTTCTTTAACAATAATAGTCAAGGTGTTTCACTTTTGAAGGCACGTCAACAATGCATTGCAAATAAAATGGAAAAACTTGTCGAACAACAAGTTAAAGATTCGAGTACAGATACGGGTATTAAGCACATAGATTTACGAAGTAGTTTAGCCATCTCCAGTTACTTAATGTTCGGAATGCCTTGGAAAAAAATCGGCTCTTGAATGAATATAGATTTTTTAGCAAATAGCAATAAATAAAAAATATTAATATAACTATAATTTAAAGTATGTATTATAAAATAGAAAAAAGAGTTGATACAAAATTTCGTCTGACCGCCTTATAGAACTAAGAATTCAAAATAAGAAGTTGCAGCAACAAATAGCAAACTTGGAGGATAAGATTTTGTCATTAGTAGGAATGGTAAATATAGAGTCTTCGGGAGGCGAGGAAAAAAAAAATGTTTTGAATGATCTTTTGATTAATTTGATTAATTCAACAAATGATCAAATAAATATAATAACTCCACGTATCGATGGTTTTTATGCTAAAGAACTCAAAAGAACTGTTGAGCGTGGGATTCCAGTGCTTCTAATTACTAATGATAGAAGTGATATCCCTAAAGATTATATGCAGATTTATGATGATTTAAAGCTTACACAAGGGATAAGTGTAATAAATAATCCCAATGTAAAATTTCTATTGGTATTTAATACTGACCAAGCTATTTATGCGGGAGGATCTTTAGATAAAGAAGAGTTAACAAAATCTATTCTAATTGTTACAAAAATTCAGGAAAAGACGAAATTAAGATTGATTGCAGAAATTTTTTCCTTAATGCTTCCTACGTTTATGAGAAAATAGAATTTTACTTTTTTCTTCTTTCATTTTACCCGGAGTTAATCTTTTTCAATTTAATTAATTAAAAAATTAAAATTTTTGAATGTAATTCATATACATGATACAAAATGGATGTAGATAAAGGATTTATAACTTCAAAAGCTATTGTTGAATTTTTTGGATTTGGTTCTAATATTTACATCCAGACTATAAAATTTCTTGAAGACCAGTTGAAAAAAGAAAAATTATTTGAAGAAAAATTCTTACAATGGAGAGAAATCTTCAGTAATTTCTATGGACGTGAAATAACCTCTGATTTGTTTTTAAAGCATACTTACTTTACGCACGTCTTAAAAATAATTGTTATTTCTAAATCTATTGATAAAAATCTCAGCTTTGAGGGTATCTATAAAAAATATACTGAAAATGACTTGAAACATATATTTGAATACAAATATTTTTTTTGGACAAATTTTAGCAAAAATATAACAAGGAATATATACGATAAGTTGAGGAATTTAAAATTTGCGAAGGAAGATCTATTTAGTGATTTATACCAACAAGTTTTCATTTCTGAGATTAGGCATCGAATTGGGGAATTCTTCACTCCATCAAATTTAGTTCAAAAGATGGTGGAAGATGTCTACAAAATAGGATTAAAAGTTCTTGATCCCTCTTGTGGTTCAGGAAATTTTATTATCAATATAATGATTAATATTATTGATTCAAAGGAGTCAATAAAATTAAGAGAGAAAGCTATATTTAACGTTTTTGGCTTTGATATTAACCCTTTAGCTGTCATGACCGTAAAAGTTAATACTATCCTCCTACTCTTAGAATACTTTTATAAAGATACCAATAATATCCCGAATCTTAATATTTTACTAATTGATTCACTATTTCCTGAGTTTTATGAAAGAAATATTGATTTCAATCATTTATATAATTCTTTTGATTTAGTGATTGGAAATCCTCCTTGGCTAACTTATAAAGACTTACAAAGTAAACCTTATCAGATCAAAATCCGAAATTTAGCAAATAGCTTAGGAATTAAGCCAGCAAGTCAATATATTACTCATATTGAAATAGCGGCTATTTTTTTTTATGCTATACCATTAAAATTTTTAACTAAAAATGGAAAAATCTTTTTTGTAATGCCTAAAAGTGTTTTAAATGGAGATCATTGCCATAAATTCCGAGCTTTTTCTTTATTTAACAAAAAATTAGAAATTTGGGATTTCCCAAAACATTATTTCTTTAATGTTAATCATATTTGTTTAAAAGCGGAGTATAATGGTAAAGATAATAATGTTCCGATCCATGAGAAATATCCAATCATTACAAAACTATATAATTCTAATATAGAATTAGTAGAAGAAACTTTTTATTCAAGTTTGAAGATTGAAAATAATGGTGCAAAATTATTATTACCTTTACAAGAATTAGATGTCATTAATAGACTAGAAGAAAGCCCTTATAAACATAAATTTTTTCAAGGGGCTACTCTAGTCCCACGAACCTTAGTTTTCTTTAATAAAAACCAAAAAAGAAATGGTGCTTTGATAATTTCGTCTGATTCAGTTATCTTGTCTCGATCGAAAAATCAGTGGAAATTTCCGTTTAAGAATAAAGAAATCGAAGAGAGGTTTCAATTCAAGACCTTTTTGAATATGGACATGCTCCCATTCTATATCAAACATAAAAAAAATGTTTTTCTTCCAGTAAATGACCAATTTGATTATGATTTTGAATATCTCAAAGATTATCCCAAAGCTCTAAAATTTTATCAGGAAATGAATGCTATTTACCAAAAAAATAAGAAGAAAACAAGTAAAATTAATTCATTATTTGCAAACTTAAATTACTGGAATAAACTTAAAAAACAAATTAATAACAAGTCATATATAGTTGTCTATAACGCTAGTGGTTCTAGCTTAAAATCTGCTGTAATTGATAATCAAAACCAAAAGTTAATCATAGGATCTGAAAATTATTATTATTCTACTGATTTAGAAAATGAAGCTTATTACCTTTCAGCAATTTTGAATGCTCCTATTTTATCTAAATATATCAAATTGGTAAAAAGTTCAAGACATATCCATAAACGACCTTTTATGTTTCCAATTCCCCTCTATAATAAAAATAATATTATTCACGAGAAACTTGCAAAAAAAGGAAAAAAATATCATACAATAGTTCAGGATTTATTTATGAATAATCCCAAAATTAAAAGTAACAAAGTTAGACTGATAATTAATTATAAATTAGTAAAATTAGATAATTTAACAAAAAAAATAGTTTTTGAATAATTTATTCCACGATTTATTTAAGTGCTTCTCCACATATTCTACAAAACTTCTCGATTGCGGTTCTTTTATTTCCACAGTTTGGGCAGAATAAAAGAGACTTTGATTCTGTACCTTGTGGTTCTATTACATCTGAATAAAATTGTGCTATTTTTCTACTTTTTGAAAGAGAATAAATTGAAATAATTAAGAATACAATTAAAACAGCAAAATAAGGCCCCATGTACAATAATGTATATTCAATCCAAAAACCGATTTCACCATACATAATTGATTGCCTTAAAGAGCTGACAAAAGAAAAGAGAAATGGCACGATAATCATGGATAACAAGAAAACACCAGCAAATGATAAAATAAACACTTGAGTTGCTTGTTTTTGACTTAATTTTATACCAAACCATGTTGGTCCTTTTCTACTCATTCGATCACCCTCGTTTAACATTTTTTAAAAAAGGTTCAATATTAAAAACTCAATTTAATATACATTTTATTTAAACTCATCTCCACACGCTCTACAAAACTTTTCAATAGCGGTTCTTTTCTTACCACAATTTGGGCAGAACATGAGAGTCCTTGGTTCATTGTTTTGTGGTTCTATTACATCTGAGTAAGATTTTGCTACCCTTCTACTATTTGAAAGAGAATAGATAGATATAGCTAAGAAAACACCCATAATACACAAATAAGGTAGATTATACCCCAATGAATAGTGGATAAACCAGTCAAGATCATCATAAATAATGGCATTTATCAAAGACATAAAGAATGAAGAAATCATCGGTACTACCGTCATTGCTAGAATGAAAACACCAGCAAATGATAAAATAAACACTTGAGTTGCTTGTTTTTGACTTAATTTTATACCAAACCATGTTGGTCTTTTTCTACTCATTCGATCACCCTCCTTTTTAACAATTTTTAAAAAGGTTCAATATTAAAAACTCAACTTCCCTTTTTAAATGTTTTGACGCAAAAAATAGTATTTAGTAATATACAGAAAATTGACTACAAAAATTAGCCAATAACTTATTTAGAATTTATTATTTATTAGAATCTAATTTTTCTTAAAGCAAAGCTTTATCTTTTATAATTTATTTATCTTAATTGACGAAGAGCGTAAAAAAGTAAGTAATTAGTGAAAATTAAAATTGAATTTTGAAGATTTAGGAATTAGCGAAAAGAATATTGTCGCTTTGAAAAGAAATAATATTATTTATCCTACACCTGTCCAAAAAGAAGCGAT
>JAEOTV010000035.1 GCA_016839635.1 Promethearchaeota archaeon
AAAATTAGATTAAAATTAAAAATAAAAATAATATTATTATATTATTATCTTATTAGATCAATAACCTACTATTTGTTCAAGTTGATAAATCTTTGAGCGAAAACATCAGTGAACTCATCGACCTTTTAAGGCGAATGGAAGCAGTCAACTCAGATATTCAGGGAAGCGCTATTGTTAGCGTACAGGGTTTACCCATCTGTTCCGTTCTTGCTAGAGATGTCAATGATGGGATCGTAAGTGCAATGAGCGCAGCAATATTAAGTGTTTCAGAACGTGCTGTAGAAGAACTTGCTCGGGGAGATCTAAAGAGAATTCTCATAGAAGGTGTTGATGGTATAATTATTTTATCAAAAGCAGGAGATAACGCTATCTTATGCACTTTAGCAAAAAGTGATGCTTCACTAGGGATGGTTTTCTTAAATATCCAAAGTGTATCGAAAAAAATTGCTGAACTATTAGATTAGTCTCATTTGGCATTTATTTTGATTTCAAAGCAATAATTTATTTTCTTTTAATTCTATTATCATATTAATCATATGATGCCATCAAGTCAGTTTTTTGAACAGTTAAAATCAAATCTTGTAAGAATAGAAAACAAAAATTTACTCGAAAAGACTTATTATGAAGGTCTTTCAATATGTCTTAAATCTGGGCAGTTTGAGAGTTTTAAAAAATTGTTTAATGCGTCTATTGATTTTAATCTTTTCATAGATATTGAAAAAATTCCCAACCGTTTCAATATAATTTCAAAATTACTCCTAGAATGTACAGATAAAATTTCAACAGGATATCAAACCTCGGCTCTTGGAGAAATTATTGATATTTTAAAATTCTGTAATGAATATAATTTATTTGATAATGATATAAGTGATATAGAAAGAAAAGAACTTGAGGATCTCAAAAAAGATTCATTATTAATAGCGAATTTGAATGATTTATTTGGTAGAGTATCAGATTCCCTTATCTTATATATTTATAAAGTAATGCCCCGTGATCTTTATATCTATTTTATCAAAACCCCTATTTCTTATTTTCCTGACTATGATGGTTTAATGTATTTTATCAAAAACATTTTTTTTGACCAATATACTATCTACGGTCTTAGTATTAGATATTTGAGTCCAATAGATAATTTAATTAATGTTTTTAAAAAAAATTTTTTATTAGAAACTAATCAATTTGAAAGTGATAAGGACTTACTACAAGCTAAAGATAAAGAACTCATCGAATTTGACGTGATTTATAAATATAGAATGTATTACTATGATACTGAAGAAGAGCATGAGCATCGTGAGATCAAAAAACACCTTGTTTCCCCTAGGAATATTTATAAGAATCTAAATAAAATCTTAGCGAAGGATAATTATAATTTTTATAGTTTATCGATGGTTCTAATTGGAGGTTTAGGACCGCAAGGTCTTGGTTTTACATATTCTACACCTAAAGGAGAAGTAATTGAGATTTGTTCAGATCAAAAAGAAACTGAAGCAATTATTATAAAGTACAAACAGTATTTAAAGCGAAAATTTCTGATGAAATTGGAAAAAGAATTAAAGAATTATAGAATTGAAATACAAGTCCAGAAAAAAATAATCAGATTTCTGACAGATATTCTTAATCAGAAGGATTTAATAAACTACAATTTAAAAAGCCCAATTATAAAAAAGATTAAAAGCTTTTTAGAACAATTAGATGATTTTCAAGGAGAAGATAAATCAGAGCTTTATATACTATTAAATAAAATTTCAAAAGCATTTTCTATTATCCTCAGAAAAATCAAACTAAGAGATCAATTTATTACTCGAATGGATTTAGTAGCAAAAGATAAAATAAAATCTGAAGATATTGCAAAATTAACAAGCTTAAGAGGTAAATCCCACTATGATGTATTACGTGAAAGGTTTTTCTTTCAATACATAGTTAATTGGTTTTATGATATTTATCTTAAAGAAGGAATAAAGAAAGAAAGTAAAAAATTGTGAAAAATGACTGTAAGAAGATTATTTATTTATATTCTATTTTCTAATTTCTTGAATTCGATCAAAAATATTATCGAATCGTTCTCGTATTGAACCATACAAACCTTCTTCTTCTGATACGACTGAATTAATTGCCGTTTTTAATCCGTAATGACTTTCTGAAATTAAGATCCGAATTGGCAATGTAAGAATATCATTTATGATCATTAGAAATTCTTGAAGAATGTTGATAATTTGAGGGACACGCTCACGAGTTTTATCAATAGTGGAAGCTTCTGAAGATATTAAACCATTTTCACGTTCTTCTTTTAATTCTTCCCAAACATTTTCTTTTAATTCAGAAAAATCAATCCCTAAATTTTCTAGAGCCATTTGAGCACCTTCAAAGATATAGTTAATTGTGTCTTTACCAGTAAAGAGTTTAACATTTTCTACCATTTCTAAAGGTGCTATTTGATCAAGAAAACTTACTAGTAATGCATTATAATCTCGTACTACATCAAGAGGAATGAACAATAAAGTCATTTCTTTTAGTTGTTTAAAGAAATATCCAAAAACTTTAGCAATCCATTCATTTTTAAATGATTTTTCTAATAATCCTCCATATTCATTTAGGAGATGAATTCCGAGGTATCCTATTATCCGAATCATATCATCTTCATAATTTCTAAAGTAATCAAAGAAGTGCTCGGGTTCCATGTTCAATTTATCTCTGATTATATCAGTAACTCTATTTTTAACACCTTCTAAGGGCTCATCAAGATACTCCTCTAGTTTATCAATTGAAATAACATCCTGGAGTCTATCGAAAATATCAAGTTTTGTTTCTTGTAAAATCTCTTCTTCCTCTAAACTTTCCTCAAAATAAATCCCCGTTGATTTCTTTTCTTTATTTCTAGTTTCCATCAATTCTGCCCATTCTTTATAATCATGAATCTTACAAATAAATTTAAGACAATCACCACCTCTAGCTATGCATTCTTGTTCGATGATTTGGATTCTATAATCGTTCCTTTTTGTTCTTAAAATGAAATTAGCTACACTTTCTAACATTCCACACAAACCACAAGCTAAACCTTCTGATTTCTCGTTTTTTATTTTATTGAAATCAAAAGTATCTTCTTTATCTTTACCATATCCCGCACAGATTGGACAATTCTTTATCTTTAAAATATAATCATTATACTTTGAATCTTGCTTAGGAATTTCTTCATAGGTATAATCATCTAATTCTCTTCCGAAAACAACAACCCATAGAATTTCAAAATATTCTAAGACTTTTTTGGGATTTCCCGGCATAAATTTAAATATACTTGAATGACGTTCACACGATTCATAAGCAGATCTTTTTCCGATTTCTCTGAGAACAATTAGGCTTTCTTCTTCATTATTAGTTATTTGGTTAATCTCTTTAAGAATTTCTCTATATAGAAGTGTATAAAATAATGCGTTAGTCGATCGTCCGAATATTTTAGTTATTTTTTTCATCAACCATTGGAATGCACCCAAATTTATCCCTCCTGTTCAATTTTATATTTAAATATTTGAATACAAGATTTATTACCATAAGCTTTAGATTCATATACTTTATAAGGCTCTAATATGATTGACGATTGTTCAGACGATTCCTTATTTATAAGGGATATAAATTCAGATATAAGCCCTAATAATATTTCACAGCCAGCTATTTCTACATCGCTATAATGATACTTACATAATGCACATTTATAATCTTGAACTCTAATTTCTCTTTCAGAC
>JAEOTV010000201.1 GCA_016839635.1 Promethearchaeota archaeon
ACATAATAAGATTAATTACTATAGTTAAAAATTTATCCAGTCATGTCTCAAATACCAAAGTATTATACATAATTGCTTCTACGACATAAAGATTCATAGAAAACCTTCGTGAAACTGTTCTTTCACGTAAATTCAGCAATATCTCGGGAATATAAAATAATAAGTCTAGTACTATTATTGCTCCCGCCAAGTATATTTACAATTTGTACATTTAAAAAAATGTGTACTAGGTTCGTCTGAACTCCTAATCTGCACTTGCCAAGTTTCTGCTTTTATATTCTTACATTTAGGACATTCTTTTTTAGTGATAGGATTAGCTGTAATTTTGTCTTCTTCAGATACGACTACTAAATTTTTTTCCAAATCTTTTTTTTTCTTTTGAATAGTATCTTCTATTTTTGTGGTGTCTGCCATTAGTTCTCTTTCATAACCACATTTGCATGCTAAAAATGCTTTACTGTTTACAAGCTTTTTACGTAAGAGACTTGAACATTCAGGACAAAATTCGACCATATTGATTCTATCACTATTATTTAGTAAATATTAAATTATAAAAAGATAAAAGGTTAAAAAATTTTATGTTATTGAATTAAAGTATATTAAATTTTTATATAATTGTAAAAAATTTTAAAAATGTTGGTTAAAATATATAATCTATTAAACACACGTGATTTTTATGAAGTTTAAAGAATGTATTACATTTTTAGGCACAAATGATCTCGCCATTACTTCTAATTTCTATCAAAATATACTTGGCTTAACATTATATAAAGATCAAGGTGTCTGTTTAATATTCAATATAAATCGTACAAGTAAAATTGGTTTTTGTGAACATATGCCACTTATCCATACTAAAAAAAGTCCAATTATAACTCTTGTAACGGAAGATGTTGATGAAAATTATAACAGATTAATCAAAATGGGAGTTAAGATTTCAGCAAAACCAAAAATTAATCAAAAATTTAATATATATCATTTTTTCTTTGAAGATCCTAATGGATATACAATTGAAATTCAAAAATTTTTAGATTAGCAGATGTAAAAGAAAGTTATAATAATCTAATCTAGATCTAGTTCCTTTTTGATTTGATATATTTTTTGATAATAATCGAAATTTAATTTATTCATGTCTTGAATAATTTCAGCATTAAGCAGTTTTTCTCCAGAGGAGTGGAGTTCAATATCTCCAATTACATTAATTAAATCATTTTCCTTAAATTTGAAATCATCAATACTTATAAGGTTAACCTTAATTTCACCGGTTTTATCGTCTAAAATTATTTGTTTGTCACTAGTTCTACTTTTAATATATCCAGTTACTTGGATTCTCTCATCATCAATAGAAATATCCTTTATTATTCGTTGCTTAGCGTACTGAGAAGACATTTTTTTTTAAATAAGTATCATTTAATTATTTAATTTAAGTTTGAAAAATTAAGATAAGTATAAATAATTAATTTAATACCTAAAATTGGTATTATTAAAAGACTAATATCAAACATTATTAATAATGTGAATAAAACATATTTATCTTAATTACCATTCAATAAAAATACTAAAAGATTATGACTTTTACGTTAAAATTGGAAAATAGTCGGATATTGAAAGGAATAGTTGAAACCCTCGCGAGTATTATTGATGAAACAGAATTCCGAGTCACTCCTAAAAAGTTTACTATTTCAGCTATGGATCCAAGTAGAATTTGTTTACTAAAACTCTCAATTAATAAGGAGAATTTTGACGATTATCAATGTGATAAAGAATCCAAGGTTGGATTAAACTTAGATGATTTAGATAAGATTTTAAAGAGAAGTGCAGCGAATGATTCTGTAGAGATTGATTTTAATGACCCTGATCAGAAAATAAAAATAAAAATGCAACGTGAGGGTGTATCGCGCACAAGAACATTTAGCCTAGCGTTATTAGATATTGAGATTGAAGAAATTCCAATGGATAACCTATTGAAGATTGAATATCCTTCAAAATGGGTAATAGAACCCGAGTTCCTAGTAGAAGCAATTAAGGATGCTGAGATCTATTCTGAAATCTTAAATATTAATGCGATAGAGGGACAAGGCTTAGTTTTTAGTTCTACAGGACAGATCGGTGAAATGGAATATGACCTTAATGAAGATGATTTAATCGAGACGGATATTAAGGGAACCAGTAGTGGAGCATATTCCTTAACATTTTTAAAAGCAATTTTAAAAATAGCTTCAATCACAGAAAAACTAGAAATATCATTAAAAACTGATCACCCTTTAAAAATGATCTTTAATCTTCTTGAAGGAGGAGAATTGAGCTACTTTTTGGCACCTCGGGTAGAAGAAGCCGAATTTGATGATGATGATGATATGGATGAATTTTAATTAAGTCTTTCTTTCCCTATTTATTATTTATTAGTTTGTTAATAGGTCTATTAAAATTATCAGTAAATTAATTTACTCTTAATCTATTAATGAATCGTTCCATCTTTTTGTTTAGAATAGAACTAAATTAAT
>JAEOTV010000202.1 GCA_016839635.1 Promethearchaeota archaeon
AGGAAGTAATTCTTGCTCCTGCTACAGATAAAGAGACTGATATGATAGCAATTGTCTCAAATCAAGAAGGATATGCAAAATTGTACTCACAATTCATAGGACCAATCTTTCAAGCAAATAGCCGACCGATACGGTAATTCTGGCAGAGTAGAAGTGTGAGAAACAAAAAACAGAACAATAAAAGAGTTTAAAAATTTTTTCAATATTTTTTATTTCTTGAAATTTTTTGGCATATGACTTGACCTCTCATAGAGAAAGATTTCTTTGGTTGTAGGATCATATTGTAGACCAATTAATCAAAAATAAAAAGTATATACAATATTTATCTTGCTTTTATATATCACCATGATCGTTTTCCCTCTTTGATTAATATATTAACAAAAAGAGCTTTATCTTCATTGGACAGTTTTCTGAATTTCTTGACGTTTTCTGGGGAGAGATGTCGTTCAACAATGGGAAAACGGGCTTCATGGAAAAAGAAATCGTAAAGCTCTGGGGATTCTTTTATCTTAGGTATATCCTTTTTATTATGGTTTTTCACTTAATTTTCACCTCCTTTCAATAAATAGCCAATTCTTCAAACTCAGACTTATCAATGTATAAGTTCTTGAAATCGACCTCGTTGTAATAAAACACACATAAGGAACGAGATTTACTTAATCCTAATATGCATAGGGATTGAGCTTGATCTTTGGTCTCGCACTTGGTGATGGTCTTATTATCGTGGTTCACGACATAATAACACATTTTTTTTAACCTCCATTTATTTTTTATGATGTTTTTTTAATCCAAGGTGATTTAATTAAGGACATAGGACAGAAATTGAAAGACAGTTACTTTGAAATAATTCCAAATATCCTAACTAGTAGACAAATCCATACTTTTTCTGAATATTATCAACGAAAAGTTGTTCGAACATGTGTTAAATATGGTCTAAGATTTAAAGAGGTGCTTATAGATGAATATGGTCATAAGATGTTGGATTTGAGTAAGACACTTCCACTTACATCTCACTTTAACTTCCGTTTAGATAAACATATAAGCAAAGTTACTAATCTGAAGAGGGACCGAGCAGTAGGCTCAGAAGCTTTAGGTAAGGCGAAGCTTCATATAGTAAATAGATACAAAAATCTTAGGAATAAGAAAGTTGATAAAGAAATACACTATAGTAAAGTAATGAAATTTATAGAAAACTATGATAAATTCTCTAAATATGTTTCAAGTAAATCTGGTCAAGGTAAGTTTTCAATATCGAACATAAAGCAAATAGAGGATTCTATTGAGCTAGCGCCTAAATCTTGGCTTTTTGAAAACATTAGGTATATGTTCCCAAAAAGATACGGATTACCAATTCGAGATAATGATTTATCTTGGTTTTTATTTGGAGATAGTGTTGAATATGGCAAGGTAAGTAAACTGAAGTCTACAACTGAGGGAAAAGAATTACTAAAACGTATGGAGATTAGTGAGCTTTTGTCCATTGATTATCGTATATCCAAACTTACAATTAATGACTTTAAGAACAAGAAAATAGATATTACTGAAGATCAACTGTATAAATTACAACAAGGTGTTAGTTATTTGATATATGAATTTATCTTTGGTAGATATCATGAGTCAACTTATGTGTCAAAGACTACTGATAAAGGAATAGAGACAGGATCTTATTATTTCACTCCGGAATATTTTGTCATAAGAGCACTATTTTTCTTAGCAGCTGAAGCTAATAATGGAGATCCCTTAGATTTGAGTGAACTAGGTTCTGCTGTAGGAATATCTAAGATACAAGGTCATCTTTATCAAGGATATGGATTTGGTGAAGATCGATTTGGTAAGATTTCGAGTTATATCAAGACTTTATTGATAAAAATGCCATCAAGTTCCAATGAAGAGATAGTTCTAATTGCAAAGAAGGCAATAGATGAATATGAGGATATATATGAGTCTAGACAGAAGGGATTAAATGATATTAAGGGAGATAAGACCTTTTTCCAAGGCGATGTCCGAGGTTTCATGGAAGAACTTTTTGGTTTGGAATTCTTCTCAGAAAAGCAAGTTAGAAGGGCAGTGGGTCTTGATATAATAACTGTTATGAATGATGACGATGTCCGTGAGACAATTAAAATTCATGGCAACTTTAAATTTGACGGATATCTGGAATTAACTAGATCATTAAAAGAATATTTAGGTTTAGATGACAAATGGCTTGGTATTGCTTTTGAGGCCATGGGAACATACTGGCACAGTTTACCAGATCAACAAGAGTCTGATAGAAAGAAAAGACTTATTTGTAAGGATAGGAATGTCTTATTAATAGAAATTAAAGAAGAGATTGACTCAGACAATTGGCTCAATGAAGTCGTTAAGCAACTTGAAGAGCAGACAGGTATTAAATTTATACAAGAAACGTTTTCCAAGCTTAAAAATTTTATCGGACATTTCAAGAGGGATTAATTGCATTTTTTTTAATTTTACTTAATTTTTTATATCATAATTGCTATAATTTTTACAATGAGCCGTAAATATCTTATTTGCCGTCAAAATAATAAGAATTGTCGATTCAAAGTTCTTGATTTGCAATTAGATATTTATATCTGTAATTTTATGAAAGAATATTGGCAGGAGTTCAATAGCGGTAATAAATTTGGAGCTAAGAACTTACTTAGTAGAGCTTGTGAGTGGATACAGTGGGAAGAAAGGCGCCTAAAAATGCTTAGCAGGAGTGCCAGTAAAGAGACAATAAAAATGTTGGAGACCTTAGAAATAGGTGATACTCTATTCTGGACTCGCCAGTTAAAGGAAGTAAAGCTTTTAGAAAAACCTACTGAATTTACTCAAATTGTTAGAGTAAAATGTGAAAGCTCTAATGGTAGAATTGTAGAAGTTCCAGCATATTCTCTTCGTAAGATATCGAAGGGAAGTTTCTATAGTGAATATTTTCTGAATGATACACATAATGAAAATAGACTTAAGGAAATTGAACATAAAGCAAGACTTAATGGCTTCAGAGCTGAGGTTGAATTGAAGAGGAATGGATACCTCATAAAGATTTATGGAGATTCGCAACAAGAAGTTGATGAATTTGTCAATCTCTGTTTAAAGCAGGATTTTGATATCTCTCGATTTATATGACAATTCAAATTGTTAAATAGGTTTTTTATTTTCGTCTATTTTTTATCTCTAATTTTATTTTTCAATGTATCACATATTCACATGTTCAGCTTCAAAATAGATTCAGGAAGTTCTTCTTTCCTCTAGAATTAGACATATTTGTAAAATTAGTATAAATTAATCTAATGAATAAGAAACTTTCTACCATTAGTTCACCTCTAAATTGTTAAAATATCTTACAAATATTACTATTGAATGTGTAAATTTTTATTCTTATAATAGAACAAACACCTAATCTTGTTCTTAAATTTAAAAATTATAATAGGCTATCAATATTTTTGATAATCCGACGGATTTAATTGGAGATGAATCTTAAAGCGTCATGAAGAAAGATGATTTGGGGTAATACCAACATTTAAATATGGTGCTAAAGAAATAAATTATCTATAATTTTATAGATGAATTTATTAAAAATACGTCTTTTGAGATTTGATCTCAGTAGACTTAAAGGTGAAATCTAATTTGTGGAAAAATCATAGAAGAAGTCATATATTTTTATTACTAATATTGTGCTGTTCCTTTTTAATCCCTTTTTTATCCATACCATTTGCGAGAGCTTCAACATATGCTACTGAAACTGCTATTGTTCAAGTAAGAACCCAAAATAATATAGGTCTTCCTATGTGTACAATACAATTATACACACAGGCAGATACCTATGACCCTGGCTCGGGAAATTGGCGTATTCTTGATTATTATACAGGGATTTTCAATGAGTTTTATTTTATGTGGGTACCTGTATATTGGTGGATTTTCATTATCGATTGGGAGACTGCATTTGTATATGAAATTCTTGATATAGATTGGTATGAATACACAGTACCATATCTGGGAACTATAATTGCAGGTTCTACATGGACTTTTAAGCTTTATGAACGACGCAATACAAACAATTGGTTCAGTTTTGAATTACATGCATATGTTGTAGCTGGTGGCGGAACTGATGTAGGCTTCAGCCCAGTTTCAAGCTCGGGTAACGGTAACGGGTGGCAGCATTTTGTTGAAGAAATCGATTGGGACCAGCACGTAAGAGCATTCCTCGGAAAATGGATAGGGATGAATCCTGCGTAAATTAAAATTCCAACTTTTTTTTTTTTATATATTTGTGTTAATTAATTTATTTACTTCATGATATTCTGTGATTATCCAATTCATAATCTCTGAGACTACATCTTTAGATTCAACCTGTTCATTAAAGATTTTGTTTAAATCATACACTGGTAATCCTACTCTTGTATACTTTAATCGTTCCTGCTCAAATCCGTTCTGAAGCAAATGAACATTTACAATTTCCCTGATAAGTGGTGCAGTTATCAAATTCAAGTTTGCGGAAACTAAAAATCGTACAACTTGTTCTGTAATCTTTTTTGCATTAAATTTAGAAATATTTGTTTCCTTTAGGAGCGATTGATAAATAAATCCTGGATGAAAAATATAAGTTCCATTTTTAGTATGAACTTTAGGCAAAAATTTTGCAAAGTTAGGAAATAAATCGCTATATTTCTTACTTTTTACAGACACAATTAAGAATAAGTTTGTTATTATTTAAATAAAAAAAAGAGAATTATTATAAATAACTAAATGTAATATTGGAATATATATATCGATTTAAAACCTCTAAGAGCAAATAAAATAAGATGGGATTTATTAATTCTACTTATTTATTTAGATTTGTACCCAAATCGCAACCTCATTCACATCCCAAGCTGTGCCTAAAATATCAACCTTATTATCACCGTTAATATCTATAGCAGAGCAAGAAGATGCACCGTCAAAATTAGCTCCAACAATATGTTCAGAAAATCCCAAGTTCCCATAATTTTCAAACCAACTCACTCTGTCTGCGAGAATTGCTGCACCAATGATATCATAATCTCCATCTTTATCGAGATCAATAGGAAAAACAGAATTAGGTCCATTAACATTAGATATTTTATGCCGAATAAATATTAAATTACCAATATTTTCAAACCAATCATTTGTATTTTGGGTTGCTGAATTTGTACAAATATCAATATCTCCATCATTATCCATATCTATGGGTTGAAGATCATGAACCCGAGCATAATTAGTTGTGAGTTCAATTTTAGTAAAATTTTCTTGGCCATCATTTTCCCAACAGCATATTTCTCCAGTATGGATATCCGAAGTAGAGCCAGTTATTATATCAACATCATTATCATTATCTAAATCTCTAGCAAAAATAGAGGCATGTCCCTCCAGTGATACTTCAGGATATCCAATTGAGATTGTATGTTCAGTAAAAGATTGATTTCCATCATTCTCCCACCAAGTAACTTCTTGAGAACTGGTACTTAAAATATCATTATCCCCATCAAGATCAACATCATAAGTATTAATACTATAAGCAGATTCATAGTTGAGGGCAATTACATGCTTTACAAATATTGAATCATTATTTTCCCACCATGCAATTTGATCACCCGACCAGCTTGGTCCTAAAACATCTGGGTCTCCATCCAAGTCTACATCACCTATATTGATAAAAAAGACTTGTGGAAAACTAACAGCAATAATATGTTGAGTAAAATTTAATTCGTCATTTTCCCACCAAGCGATATCACCAAGACCATACGATGCTGATATCACATCGTTATCTCCATCTCCATCAACATCGGCTCCAAAGATCCGTCCTGGGGCTGTAAAATTGTTTACTAAAATAATCTTTGTAAAGTTCGGGGCATTAGCATATTTCAAGAGTGTTAAGCTTAATCCAATTCCAATAGTGGCCCCCGCAACTATACTTAAGGTTAAAATTATTTGCTGATATTTTTTCATAAATAAGATCATATCAATTTTATTAAAATGGATTAATGAGCTTTAATTTGAATAATATATAATTCTTATGATATATTGACTTTTTTTTCTTAATATACCGATTTTTATGAAAATAATATCTACACCTATGCTATTTTCTTTTGATAATCTCTAGCATAAAAGATTTTTGATGTTAAATATTTAGACAATGCCATACTTATTTCAATTAATTAACATTGAAAGAAAATCTATGTTATAATATTTAAGTGAATGATATGTCTGGAAAGAAAGTTGAATTGATGGTTCCTTTAAAAAATTATAAATCTCTAAATGCAGTGTTAGGGAAAGCTGATGCGGTGTATTTTGGTATTGAATCGTTTAACATGAGAATGTATAGTGATAATTTCAAACTCCAAGATTTAAATAATATTGTAAAAACTTGTCATAATAATAGTACTCATGCTTATCTCACGACAAATGTAGTAATTTATGAAAATGAATTCCCTCTTCTAGATAAGATACTAGATAGGGCTGTAGATGCAGAAATCGATGCTATAATCATTCATGATATTGGTGCAATCCAATTGGTAAAAGAAAAAGGTTTAGATTTCCATATTTCTACTCAAGCTAATATTTCTAATTTTCGAACTGCAGCATTTTATGAAAATCTCGGAGCTCAAAGATTAATTCTTGCTCGAGAATTATCGCTTGAACAAATAAAGGAAATTAAAAACCATTTATATAACTGTGAAATTGAAACCTTTGTTCATGGAGCACAATGCACTTCAATCTCAGGTCGGTGTTATTTCTCTGCTGAAATTTGTCAATCACAAGATTACTCCGCCAATAGAGGAAAATGTATTCAACCATGTCGAAGAGAATGGCGAGTCTATGATGATAAGAATAATGAATTTCTCTATGATGGAGTTTTCTTTATAAATACTAAGGATCTCTGTATGATAGAACATATTCCTAAATTAATTGAAGGAAAAATTGATGCGTTTAAGATTGAGGGGCGCATGAGAGATCCAATCTATATTGAAGAAACAACTTCATGTTATAGAGAAGCAATTGATTCATATTATGATACCTCATTTTCACAAGAAAAAGTTAAAGATTGGTTACATCGTTTAAATAAAGTATATAATCGAGGTTTTTCAACAGGATTTTATTTTGGATTACCAAAAGGAAGTGAAATTCAACGAGAGTTGGATGGGAATATCTCAAATTTTAAAAAAGTAGAGATTGGTAAAGTTTTGAATTACTTCCCAGAAAAGAAGGCAGCTAAAATTCTATTGACCTCAGGACAATTAAAGTTAAAAGATGAAATCTATATTATTGGGACTCACACAGATACTTATTTAAGGCAAGAAATTAACTCAATTCAAATAAAACAAAAGAAAAACTTAACTGAAACCCCATTTATTTCATCCAAAAAAGAGCGAATAGCTATTGGAATTGTTGTTAATACTCCAGTTAAAAAAAATGATAAGGTTTTCAAATTACAGTCTTAATAGAAATTAAAAATAGTATATTAAATATTCTTAAGTTTATCTAAATCTCATTCTGTTTATTAGTACGGTTTAAAATGCAAATTTATTTTTCATTGTATAAAAGATTAAAAAAGAACATATAATATTTTTACATACTCATTAAAATTCGAAATTAAAAACAATAAAAGGTGTATAAAACGAAAATTATTGAAATTGAAGGTATTGGAGAAAAATATGCTAAAACATTAGAAAAAGCAGGAATTACAGAAGTGGAAAATTTAGTACCCCTTACATGGCGAGAACTAAAAGAATTGGCGGGAAAAACAAAGATCTCACTAAAATTGCTTGAAAAATGGCAAGATCAAGCTGAAATAATGGAAATCAAGGGTGTTGGTCCTGAATATTCTGAGGTTTTAAATAAAGTAGGAATTGATTCCATTAGAGAGCTCGCATATAGAAATCCGCAAAAGACATTAGATAGAATAGCTGAGTTTGACAAAAAACAACCTGATGTAATACGCAAAATTCCTAAAGTAGAAGAAATTACGGATTGGATTAGTCAATCAAAAGAGAAATATCAAATTAAGAAAGAAAAAACAAGTCCTAAATCAACTCCCATTGTAGAAATTGAGGGTGTTGGTTCCAAGTACTCCAAAACATTAGAGAACGCAGGACTTGCTAGTGTTGAGGATTTAATATCATTTGATTCTGTGAAAATTAAAAATTTATCAGCATCAACTAAGATTTCAAAGAAATTAATAGATAAATGGGCAGAACATGCTGACTTGATGAGAGTTGGAGGAGTAGGTCCAGAATATGCAGATGTTCTTAATCAGATTGGAGTTGATAGTGTTAAAGAGTTAGCCCAAAGAAATCCAAAGAATACACTAGATCGAATTATGGAATTAGATAAAGAGAAACCTGATGTGTTTAGAAAACCTCCTAGATTAGAAGAAATTGAAGAGTGGATTGAAGAAGCAAAAGAAATTAAATAAATAACTTTTATTTTAAACTATTTTTTTTTAATACTACTTTTGTAGATTATTCTGATAAAAAAGAGATCTTAAAAAAATTTTGAAAATATTATCCAAATAAGGAAATCTCAATCCCAAGTAGCTTTCTTTACTGCGTTATCGTCGTCTTCCGTATGAATTCGTTTTAGATCGATGTCTTGATAACCTGGGAGCACACCTAACATCCTTCTCATCGCGAATTCCACATCTTTAGCAGATGCTATAAATCGTCCTACTATTAAAATATCTGCTCCTTGTTCTAATGCATATGTCGCTGAACTTGGCTCAATTCCTCCCGCAACAGCAACTAAAACCCGGTCTCTTCCCGATGCTTTCTTTTGACCTGCGTATAATTCTTTAATTTTAGGAACTAAAGCCCATCTGGCTTTTTGAGCTGCATCAGGAGATTTTTCTCCACTAGTAGATTGTTCAACATCAATAGCTCTATGAAGTATTACTACATCAGGAGTTTGTTTTAATGAGCTTAATTTCTCAATTGGATTTTGAACTTCCATAGTGTCAACAAAAGCATGAATACCAAGTCTCTGTGCTTCTAAAATAAACTTATCAAGTGAGGCTGTGGCAGCTAAACCACTTGCAACAACTCCGTCAGCAGTCGCATCAAAAGCAAAATCAACTTCTAATTTTCCGACATCCAATGTCTTTAAATCAGCAACAATAAATTTTTCTTGTGCAACTTCACGAATTTGTTTAATCGATTCAACACCATATTTCTTGAGAAAAGGGGTACCAATTTCAAGGATAATCCGATCACTTTTTGGTAGTGTCTTAACGACTTTAATTTGCTTTTCCAAGGCAGGATGATCTAATGCTACTTGTATATATGGTGGACGCCAGAGTCGGGGGACACGGATTCCTGCAACTGGGTGTTTTGCTCGGTCTTTATCATAGAAGATCTTTTCAATAGGAGGATATTCTTTAAGAGCTCTCTGGATTGCTAGTTTTGTAGCGCCATAATTAAACTGATAGATCTTTCGATAATCATTAGCTTCAGGATGAATAAAAACACTTACAATTATTACCCATTCGTCTAATTTACTCATAGGAATAAGTCCTTCTTCCACTGCATCTGCAATACCCTTCGCCACTGCTGCTTGAGCAGGTCCAAAGATTTTATTGGCATCTTTCATATCTGATACCGTAACTTTGGGGACAATCAAGGAGATGGGTTTGGATAAGAGGTTAGGGCGTATGGCAGCTAGCAACGCTCCGTGACCCTTTGAAGGTGAGCTAAGCGCATTTGCGAATGATATTCCAACAGGCCCATTTTTTGAACCAATTATTAAATCTACATGAGCTAAATTAGGAGCATCACCAATTAGGCACTCTCCTATAAAATACTCATTTTTCACCATAAGATTTTCCTTTTTTAATTTTTATATTAATTCTTTTTATAATTTTGCTGAGTTTTTTTATTTATAATAGTGTGTGTTATGGATAATATAAAAAATTGATTATCTACATTATTCTAGAGTTAATCTTCTATTAATAAAATTATCC
>JAEOTV010000203.1 GCA_016839635.1 Promethearchaeota archaeon
AAAAATTGCCTATAATATAATTATAGAGTATATCTATTTAAATTTGATATTTTTCCAAAATCGGTTTGGCGAATTTTCCGAAAACGGTTTGGGCAAAATGACGAAACATTTAAATATCAGCGTCACTCATTATTCTATTGATAAAAAGTTATTTTTATGTAAGGTGAAATTAATTGCCAAAAGATAAAAAAATTTATAATAAAATAATGAAAAGATATGAAAAAGATTATAAAAGACTATCTTCTTCAGAATTACTGATCATGGGTGTGAAACGTTCAATGAAATTACCAAAGAAGGGTAAACAAACTCAATATGGTTTGTTTATTATTAATCACGTCTATAATCTGGTAGATGAGTACTACAGCAATCTAGGAACTGATTCGCATGAGTTAAAAGAACACCAAAGACAAGAAATGCGCAATCTTTTAGAACTTGAATTTCAATATAATTGAGTAGGTGTCTGCCTAAATGAAGGTTCACATCAATATTAAAAATATCACCAAGAGAAGAAAAAATTATGAACCTCCAGAATTCTTGATTAAGGATGTTCTTGAATATCTAACAGACAAGGTACAAATTCAAGAGTATTTTCCCTCATACGAGCAAATGTGGTATGAAACAAGAGAATTAGTGAATATTTCAGAATCTGAATATAAGAAAACTCTCGAGTGGATGAAAACTAAAAATTTAATAATTCCTTTTCAAAGTGCGAAAAATATAGAGAAATTCTATCCACAACCCACAACAATATCACTAGCAAAAAAAGTATGTAAAATAATGCTCAAATAGTATAATAAATTAAATGACAATATGGACGTATGAAACGAACAAGATATAAGAATATAAATGTTTTTTAGAAAATATAAGTTATAGATAATGTCACCAAAGCAGAGCTTTTAATATGAATTTTTTTAAAGAGACTTTAAAAGAAGTAGTAAAGGCTATCAATATCCTTAAGCAAAAGAACGGGGAATTTATTTCAGTCAAAAAAATTCGGGTAATAAATAATATCAAATCAACAAATCGATCCAAAATTAATTTTTACTGGAGAGCCTTGGATCATTTACATAAGAAAGGGGTTATTGAGTTGATAACCTCTAAAAATCCAAAAGTGTACAAATTAAAAACTTCAACGAACATAGTAATTGAGGGTGTCTATCCTTAGATCAAAATCTCTTCAGGAATTTACGGCTTGATTCTTAATATTTTGAGCATATTCAGGAGATTCTCGTGGCGTATTCTATCCTCAGGGTTAAGACTGATTTTGTCTAATGGAACTTCTTAGGATAAGATCATAATCGGGAGAATTTTTGCAAAGTTCTAAATCAGGATTTCTCAGCTTTCGAGATCCATTTGTCATATCATAATCACATAAAACTTTTGACGTTGGGTGGCCACACATTTCGCATATAATAGCTATTACAGTCGCTTTGGGGCATATTTTACATAAATATTTTTTCTGTATTGAATTTTGATCCTGAGAATTTATATCAATCTTCTTGGGTCCACTTTCCTTTTTCACTCTCCCATTTTTTTTATCTACCACCTCTTGTCTATCAAGATTGTGCCCTGCTTTTACAAAATCATTTATTGAGTTAGCTCTTACTTCCTTCTTAAGTTCAATAATTTTATAAGACATATCAAGAGCCTGATCTAAGAATAGATTACCACTTCTTACTCTCTTTAGAAGTCTATCAATCTCTCTATCTTCTAAAGATAATTTAACTAATTGTTCCATTTTTTTAATGTCAGCCGTACCAATTGTAGGTTGTGAGCCTATGGGAGTAATCTTTATAGAGGCACTATTTGAGGTCTTCTCCTTTTGAGATTTTTTCTCATTCAATTTTTTATTTGAAGCAGAGTTTTCGATCGAAATCTTGCTAGCTTTATTTCTAGAAGTTAAGCTAGCTTTATTATGGGGCTCTAAGTTATTTTTATTAGAATTTCTATTTTCAATATGCTTCAATTCCGTCAATAACTGATTTTGAGTTATCTTTTCGTCAAGTATAGCTTTAATCGTCTTGGAGTTATACGTTCCGTCAAGGATAGCTTCTCCTATTTTAACTTTTTCGTATAAAGCGGTTTTTCTTAGACCCAAGATGGGACCATATGCTTCCACAAATGAAGTAAGATTATTGATCATATTTCCGTCTGACGGAATTATGTTATCGTGATCATGATTTTTTTTTGAGGAACGGTCATACTTTCCTCTTTTTGACTCGGGATAATCTTTCTCATGCTCACGTTTGAGGTCTGCTGTACCAGTGTAAATCTCATAAGGAGTAAAGTCTCTTCTAATAAAATTCTCTTGGAATTCCAATAATTTAGCGTCTTTCTCCGGAAGATAATCAATTATTGTCGGAATTTCTTCCCATCCAAGATCAAGCGCTGCGTTATAACGCCAAAACCCTTCTACTAGCATATAATCAGTATTAATTGAAATAGCATTTCTAAGACCAAATTTTATCATTGATCTCTTTAAAGCAATATATTTAGGATTATTTTCATAGTCACGTTGCTCTTGCCTATACCTCTTTTGAGGATCTATCCTTATTTTGTTGATAGGAAAATCTTGAACAATTAAAGTCTTTTTAGGAAGACTGGAGACCGGTTTTTTTTCTTTTATCATAAAATTTCCCTCTAATAAATGTCTTGATTCTTTCTGAAAAAGCCTATCCATGTCTTATCTCTTACCCCCTCAAGAATTATACATTCTAGTTCTTCTTTTGAGTGTAAGATCTTAACCTGTAACCATATTTCATGAAGACAGAATTGAAATTTTCTTGCCATATTCAATACCTCGTTTCCTTATTAAGATATTTTTTTAATTGCATTAAAAAATTATTAAAGTCGGCTTTTGTTATGTGAGAGACTGCTAGTAGATCTGATTTATCTATTTTGAGGCCAACAAGCCAAAGACAGAGATAAAATAGGATTGGTATCAGACGCTTTGTATTTTTATATCTGGATCTTTTCCGGAGTACAGGATAAATTAATAAAAATTTCACATAGATCACGTTTTTAGAACTCTCAAAAGTGAATAGTTGTAAATCATTGAATATCCTAGATATTTCAATCTTTGCGATGTGACTTAAATTGAGACCTGGGATTGACATAATATTTTGTCGATATATTTTTTCTACAAAATTACTTCTGAGAGTAGATAGTGAAATTCTCACTCCTTAAATATTATATTAAATTACTATATACTGCACAAATAATAAAAAAATTAAAAAATATAAACTTTTATAGATTATCCAACCATTATAGGACTTAACATTGCGTCTCATGGTGATCTCCTAGATAAAACATCCCATTAATATTTCAACATTTAAAAATTAACCAATGAATATATATAAATGTATGCACAACTCTCCCTGTTTTGAAGATCAGAGAATAGTTTTTCTGCAACATACTTTCTATTCTAGGTAGCACGAAATAGTTTTTTGGTGCAGAAAATCTACTTTTTCACTTTTGAGTATACGGAAAAAATATTTTTTTATATAAATGTCACCTATTATTAATTAAGTCTCTAGGTTAAGGGAAAGAAAATTAAAATTTAGACGAAAATACTAAATGACTTCACCTAAAACACCCAATAAATTTGAATCGGTTGAGGAGTTAGTTGGAATTTTTGATTTGTTAACAGATGCTCTATTTATCACTGATTTGGAAGGAAAATTCTTGGAAGTGAATCAGGTTGCTTGTGAAAGGTTGGGATATAGTAAAGACGAGCTATTGCAAATGGAACTAAAGGACATAAATACTCCAGAATATACATCCTTATATCAAGATAAAGATTTATTGGTGAACCTAAAAGAATCCGAAACTATTGTTTTAAAATCTACTCGTTTGATTAAAAAAGAGAAACAATTGCCTATTGAAATAAAATTACGAGGTATTAATTATAAAAACAAAAAAGCGATACTATATATAACAATAGATATAAAGGAACGCATAGTAACAGATATTCAAGAGATATTCGACAAATTTTTCAATAGCTTACCGGAATTAATGTTTTTGACAGATATAAATGGTATAATTAAAGAGTGTAATGACTCTGCTAAAGTATTTTTCAACTTATCAGAACATGAGTTTATAGGAAAAAAAATATTTAAGTTTTTTAATTCTCCTGAAATTTTGCATTTTTATCTAGAGCAAATAAGACCGGAAACGGAAAGTGAACAAAATTTATATCCTGCGGTATATAAAATATTAAAAAATTCATTATGGTTCAATGTGTATTTAATTCTATTTTTCCTGCCAAATACAAAAGAACCTTATGTATTAATAAACGTACAGGATATTACAGATACAATCAAACATGAAAGGGAAAATGTACAATTTTTGCTTACATTTAGTCATGAAATTGCTAATCGGCTTGAACATATTATTAATTATTTAAATTCAATTGAGAAGTTTTTGATATATTTAGAGAAAAACAAATTGAGTAAACGGTTAAAAAAGAAATTCGACCAAACAAATTTGGCATTTGATCAACTTAAGCTTGTAATTGAACTTTTAAATAACACGGCAAGAAAATTTATAAGTTATAAGAAAATGGAATCTCAAGAAGACTTTAAGAAAATACGAATTTCTAAAATAATTAAAACTATAAAGAATTCACTTGAAGAGACATATAGCCAATATGGAATATCGTTTAATATTATAAATAAAATTCCTAATGATTTTAAGTATTATACAAATGAATTAATTATGGAAACCATTTTTAGGAATTTATTAGACAATAGCATTAGATATAGGGTTGTTGGAACAACCCCAGAAGTTATTATAACTCATAATGTAGATTTTAAGAAAAATTTACTTTATTTTCGCGTACAAGATAATGGTATTGGGTTTACTGAAGAGGAGATAAAGGAAAATTTATTTAAATTTTCTCAAGTGAGATCTACAGAGCATGGGAAAGAAGGATTTCATGTTGGGCTATCTGAAATAAAGAGAATAATAGAGAATAGATTTAAAGGAAGAATAGAAGCTTTTTCACTAGGTCGAAATAAAGGATCTACTTTCACGATAACTTTACCCTATACCTTCTATGAAGATAAAGAAAGCTCAGAAATGGCATTGTGTGAGTTAAATTTATTAAAAGAAAATTATAAACGTGAGTCAATTCTATGTATCTTCCATGCTTTTTTATACAATTTTGATCTTTTTATTGTGTCTGAAGAGAACATCTTTAAAGAAAATTTAGTTATCTTGGAAGATGTTTTTGTACATTCTGAGAGCTCTATTACAATATTAAATAATGAGAAATACAATGAAATTAGAAAAAGATTAACGTTTGAGAATGAAATGATGGTATCTTTAGACTCAAATACAATAGAATTCCACCGGCCTCAAATTCATTATAAAAATCTTTATAAAGATCTTCTGTTTGAAAGTCATTTGTATGGCCTACTTAAATGTCAGAAGCCTCTTTCTGATAATTTCGACGATCTTAAAGAGTGTTATATAAAAATTTTTGATAATTTAAGAAAAATATCGAAAGAATATCACAAGGAAAAGATCCGTTTCAAAAAAACAAATAAAAAAATAAAAGAACTGGAAACTATGATAGGGTGTCCCATTAAAGATATTATAATAGATCGATTGATTGAACGAAATTTCGGGGTCGTTCCTATCGATGTTAAGGTAAGCCATCTTTTTTGAATATAGGTAGAACATCATTTTTATTGAGGGATAGTATTTTATTTAAGAACAACCAATTAAAAAAATAATGGTGAAAAAGAATCACGTTATTTCAGGGTGATCTTCCAAGAATAATATTAATTTATGTTGTTGAAATGTTTGTTGCTCTTTATTTTTCAATTAGCTTGGCAGGGATTTCAATAATTCTTTGGGTATCTCTGATGTATTATGGGGTTGGCACTAAATTAAAATTATAATCAAAAAAGGAAGGGATATTTTTATTGAAGGTTAGTAATTTGAATTATAAATAGAACATATTTCATTAATGTAGACTTTAAAACCTTCAAAATGATTCAAATTGTTAATATATTTGACCGGATTCTTATAATCATGCATAAATTTATTTAATAAAAGAGTCAATATTTCTGATAAACCTTGAACATATTCTTCTATCTCATCTATTCGATCTAGAATAATAAAACTATAGAAATATCGATCTTCTTGAATTTCTACTCTTTTAAAAATAATGATAATATTTTCAGATACTAAATATTCTACGGGGTTCAATCCTTGACCAGTTCTTGAGCATTCATAAAAGGTTAGTAATTCAGGCATTAATTCTGACTCGCAAATTGGTTGGTTTTTAGATTCTTCACTATCATAAAAATCCTTGAATACAAGCGGTATTTGATGTAATATTATTCCAGCTTCTCTAATCATTATCATCAAGTAAGGTTATTTTATTTGAAAATTTAATATTAAAAAAGCAAGAAGTATAAATAGTTTTTACTTCTTTCATTTAATTCAGTTTAATTTATTTATTCTTTAAGAGAAGACTTAGATATCAGTAATCTTGATAATTAATAAGTTTTTATTTTTTATGCTGATTAAAAAAGTCTAGAATATTGATTAAATCGTAGCATTTATTCGGAGAAAGAAGAAAAATGAAAATTGTAATATGACTTATCAATAGAATTTTGGCATCAAAAATAAATTTAAATTATCAAAAATTGGTTTAAGGGAATCATGAACAAATATATATAAAAGAAACCTATATTTCTTTTATAATTAGAAAACCTAAATTCAAAATAAATACTCATCAAAATTAAAAAATGCTAATCGATAACTAAAATGGTGAGAAATATTGTGTCTGAAACAGATAATTCAATTATGAAACTTGAAGAAGAACACGGAGTAGAGAAAATAAGAGAGTGTATAAAAAATTATAGAGAAGAATTTCCGGGGAAAAAACCATTATATGATAATAAACCTACTTCGCATTTTCAAGAATATTTAGAGAATAAACTTAATATAGATAGACGTGTTTTTGAAAGAAGAAGAGTATTTATAACAATTCCCGCTTTACTGGATGATAAAATTAATGAATATGCAGAAACAAATGAATGGAGAAAAGCAGATATAGTTATTGAACTCTTTAATCTTCTCCTCAATGCTGCTACTCTACTTAAAGATAATGGAATGCCATTTGGTGTAGATTCTATTAAAAATTATGTTCAGAAGCTTTTAGTAGATGACATGAATTTATTAATTACTAATTCAGAATTTACGAAATTTACATCTGATTCTTTTAATGCTATTAGCAATGGGCTTAATCAAGTCTTTAATCGTATCAAAGATCTTTCAGATGTCTCTAGCGCAGATCGAGAAATGTTTGAGTCCCAAGAAAAGGAAATTAAGAAACATATCCATAATTTTCATACGAATGCACTAGCGTTATGGGAAGAAAAAGAAGGAGATGAAATAAAAGACTCTCCTTATGAAATCTTAGTATTAGATGATGATAACCAATATCATATCAGTCTGCAAAATTATTTTGCTGGTAAGCGGAAAATCAAATGTGTATCAAAATTCATTGACTTTGTTATTTTTTTAAAAAAAGAAAAACCAAAGATAATTTTGCTTGATATTTTGCTTTCTGGTGAACGAAAGGGATATGAAATCTGTCAAATGCTAAAGAGCAAGAAATTATATAAAGATATACCAATTATCGTTATCTCTGCCTCAGCATTCGATGATATTGAAGTATTAAAAGAAGAATATAAAGCTGATGAATTTTATCAAAAAAATGAAGTCATTACCCTGGAGAAGTTAAATAAACTTATCAATAATTATATAAATTAAAATTTGCATCATTATATAAAAGAGAGCCTTTTTGAGATTGCATGAATTATAAAAAAAGGGATGTTATTTCTTCAGAAAAGATAGATACTTTAGTATTTTATAACATGTCTGATTATTCTAATATTAAACATCCTGTTATCTTTATTAAAGACTATTTACGAATAAGATCTCAAAACTTCAATTCATTGATATCCTGGAAAGAACATATCATTAAATTAATAAATATTATAGGAATAGAGGCAGGAGAGGTTATTCTTTTTGCCCCATTGAATGAGATTTTAAATATCTATAAAAAAGATAAGATGGTCCGATATAATTTCTGCGAAAAAGATAGATATGGCATAAATCGTAATAGCACTGAATTCCCCTCAGCCCCACGTGAGATTATTGTAAGGTTGGATCATCCAAGTTATGCCATAGCTTTTTTTGATGAATGGGAGAGAGAGATTTTGTTGACTTTATTACATGAAGTAGGACAATTATTAGGTATAGAAACTGATGATGAAGCAGAGAGTTATGCTATTGAGAAAGTGAATACTATCTACAATCAGCCAAAATGAGTAAAAACCAAAAATAAGTTGACTTTATCTATGCCAATAAAGTATTTAATCTTTCTAGCAGAGTCTGAGTATTGACTCCGAGAATTCTTTTGATATTTTTTTCAAAATTTTCAAACTGGCTAACTTTATAAAGATTGCTCCCAGTAAATTTAGAAATAAATTTCTTCAGCAACTTTTCTAACAGAGGTAGAATGGTTTTATGCAGATATTTATCAATTCTAATATCTTTATCTAAAACAATATAAGCTAAAATCTCTTGGTCCATTTTGAAAAAATCAATAATATTCTTTTTCTTAAAAATAACAGAAAATTGATTACTTTCAAAATATTCTATAGGCTCCATCAAGCATTCAGCAAAGCCCAAAAGTCCACTTAATAATCCACTTGAGCAAACTAAATTCGTCTTTTTTTTACTTGCTCGATGAAAGCTAGTGAATATTATGGGGACTCCTTGGATAAGTATACCTGCTTCTCGAACTAACATAATAAAGTTTAAGGTAAATTGACTTATATCGCGATTAATTTATATTCTTGATAGAATACCAGTAATAAACGACGAAATTATTTTATTTAAATTTATGCCTTTTAAATTTATTCCGTGATGGGACAACTCTCTTATAGTGAGTAATTTTTATAAAGACTATATCGGTTGATAGGATAGAGGCATTCGGACTAATGCCACAAATACAACAACAAAACATCGTTGAATAGTAGTATTTGAAATAAAATGAGCATAATTTACTCGTTTTAATAGTCTGAGTTGTTTTAATGCAATTATCAAATTTTTTTACTTTTATCTCATCCTCCAATTCAGTGTCATTATCAATTAATTCGATACTATGAATGACATTTACTTTTGAGGAGCTAATAAAATTTTCTGTTGCGCTATTATTTGAGCATATTTTTTCACTAACACAAAAATTTTAATTAATGATTTTTACTAGAATAATAAACTAATTTATTAGGGATTAAAAATTGATACCGCCACGTCTTATGATACTTGTTATTGGACAGGGAGGGGTTGTCCTTATCTTTAGCATCCTTGCTTATAAAATGCTCACTCGCAAGAAAGAGACAATTGTAATAGGATTCAGTCTATTTTTAATTTCAGTAATTGTAGCAGGCATTTTAAATATAATTTATTCATTCATATTAGATCATTCATTGAAATTAATACTCCATCTCCTGACAAATTTTTTTAATTTTTTTGGAATAGGTTTTCTTTATATTACAAACCAGATCATTCTCAAATCAACAATTATATATACAAAGAAGAATCGTCAAAGATATTTGGTTATTTATGCACTAGTATTACTAGTGGGGATGTTTTTAATTGGCTTTCTAACTACAGGAGTAGTATTTGATTCTGATGGTTATCCAATATGGAATTTATATTTTTATTTGTTTATGACAATTATAGTCTATGCTTTTTCAATTATACCTGTAAATATGACTTCGATACAAATTTTATTAGAAATTCCTAAAGGAGAATCCAAGAAAAAATATATTATATTATTGATTGGAACTATTGGAATTTCTTTTCTACCAATTTGTATCTTTACTGCAAATTTTCTGAATATTTTTCTTTTTAGAATAATTACCTCATTAATATTTATGACAATATTATTATGGGGTTATCTATTTTATTTTTCATTAGGTAAAAATCTAAAGAATAAAAATTAATTTCTTTACTCATCGCTTATAACATTTATAAAGAAAAAATTGTCTAGTATAAAACAAAAACATTTATATGTTCTTCTTCCTAATTTTCACGTGAATAAGATGAAATTAGGAGAAAATAATGCAAGAAGTACTAAAAGAAGAAAAATACATAAAGAAACCAGCAAATATAGCAAGAAGTGGAGTACTGCAAGAAGAAGAGGCTAAATATTTTTTCAAATATCCGTGTGAAGATTGTATGCTTGGAATGAGATTTGCAAAGCATACTGATGTTTTACAGATTTCAAAACTTTTTATAGACGAGTATGGGTTTGAATATTATGACCCTGCTATCTATAGCAGAACAGAATTAGTTATGAAGCTAAGGGATACTACAAAAAATATTTGGCTGGTTGGAGAAAATCTGATTAGCCATGAAATTGTTGCTGTAAGTCTACTGGAGCTAAATAAAAAAGTAGTATACTCAGGTAGAACTATTATAAATCCAAACTATAGAGGTTTAAAGTTAGGGCCAGTATTAGCCTATAATAGTCTATCAAAAATATTAGAATTGGGTTTAATTAGCGATTATATCAAGATAGATTCTTCTGTGAGACCAACTACAGGAGCTTTAAGATTAACTGAAGCTGCAAATGGTATTGCCTATGCGTTTGGTCCAGACTTTCATTTACTTGGAGATAGACGTTTTCATCCTAGAGATCAAAGTCAACCTTTCAATGAAGGATATACTGAAAGCGCTTTTTTGTATTTTGCAGTTCTTCCGAAAATGCACACGTGTAGAGATAGTGCGGTTCATATATTCAATGATGAACTTTTATTCTTTTTATATGATTTCATAAGGAATTTTAAACGAACAATGAAGATTGTAATGAAAAATGACCGTTTAATAATGAGTAAAGGTGCAACAATTAAAGAGAAGAACATCCCTCAATTAGAAATTATACCAGATCCTCTTAATTCTCAAGTAACTATTTTAGGAGCATCAAATATTCCCTATATGAAGAAAATTTGTGAAATGTTCAAAAATTACCAAATTATCATATGGAAAATACCTACTTCTATCGAAGGGATTAATTCAATGAAATATGCTTTCGAATTGGATTTTAAAGCGATAGGATATGATGTAGCATCAATAGAATCTAGCGTTCCTGGAATTTTTCATGATTCACTTATTTTTACTTACTATAATAAAGAAGTGAGTGATAAGTTCGATAATGTAAAGACTACACCTAAAAATAGAGAATTATTTGAAAAAGTAGTAGATCAATTTAATTAATGGATACCAATTTTTCATAAATAACTAATAACCTTCTAAATTTTAATAAAAAAAAAGAAAAAATACTAATAAATCTTTTATCCAACTTACTCATCCTCAATTAAATCTTTAATTTTTTTTGTTACGTGATCATAGAGGATTGCAATTTGTCCATTTTTGAAATGATCTCAATAACTTCTCCAATACGAATTCGAAGGGCTTCAATAATAAACTCATGATGTGTCCTATACCCCAGAAAAGGCATAAGAATTATCAATTTATCAACCAATACCTTCGGAATCTGTACGTTTTTATATACTGTCTTTTTTCTTTCAGTCAGTTGGATTCACCATCATATTATAATTTTTCATATTAAATTTCTTTTTCACCTTATAATTTGTAGTTCTTATACCACCTTTCTAAAAATAATAAAGCTCCATTTAGCAAGCAGTTTATATTATGAAAGATAATTTGATCAAATTTCTTATAGCTAAACAGTGAGTGTATCAACTTATTATTTCTAAATAACGGATCACCTGTAAATACGATAGATTCAGAGCTTAAAGAATAAATGGCTTCTTGTAAGGATTCGAATTTTGAATTACTCTTTTGGAGATTCACTATAGGAAATGTAGAGAAAAACTCAAATTCAGATACATCAATCTCCTGTATTTGTAAATATCGATAAAGATTGATGAGCTCGATTCGTTCGTGATCGCTGAAGGAAAAAAAGGTTAGAACTTCTCATTGGTCTCTTCCCATAAAATAAGCTCTTCACCATATTATGTATGAGTACTTATGGAAAGTAGTATAAATCCGGTTTATTAAACTCTATAGGATTAGAGAATTTTCAATTTGTAAAGATTTAAATAAGTGGGTAGCTATCGAGATCTTTTTTTATTTCTTATTATAAAGTTTTAGTTTGTTTCTAAATTCTTTAAAACAGAAAAATCTTGCATTATACACTAATTCTTAAATAAACAGCATCAAGAAATTATGAAAAAAGAAAAGAGAAGAAAAGGAAGAGGTAGTAAGACAAAAATTGGGCGTTCTCTTTTCTTTAAAATAGTGATCAAACTATTACTACCCTTTTTAACCTTATCTATTTAAAGACAACTGAAATTCTATTTTCCTTTAAATAAACTCATTCTAAATACGATTCATGTATAAACGTGATTTAGTTATAGTTGAAATAACATACAGAGATGCTACGTCTAAAGTGTTAAAAAGTGTCATTGGAAGGATCAATCACTATGAAATTGATGATTTTAATAACCATGAAAATAACTTCATAATGCCCTTAGGAAGCATGGACTCCCCAATTAGTAAAAACACAATAACAGAACTAATTATTTTTGCTGAAAGTGATAGAATCCCATGTCATAAAGGGAAGTTAATAAGAAATCGTCAAATCGTACGAAGAGACAAAGCCTCCATTAGTTATTGATCTTCTAAAGATGAACAATAGGAAACAATCATAGAATCTTAATTTCATGTCATAAGGCTGACACAGTAGGCTCAGATGGGGCGCTTCCCTTCCATAATTTATCGAGTCGTTCCCCAATTATTTTTTTGCTGTTTCTTATCACATGTTTAAAATTACGGAACTTATTTATATCATAATCCCAATCTTCAATTTCTTTCTTTGAATAAAGCTCAAAGAATTTATTTCCAACATATTCCAATTCTTTTGAGATTCTTTTTTCTTTATATGTTTTCTGGCGAGGTAACCTTCCAACAAACAAAAGCTCATTTTTTTCAATAAGATAATATTGGTGATGCTGAGTAGTAAACCGAAATAATGGATCTTGTAATTCTGTTTTAGTAAGACCGTATAAAGCGCCTATGAGCCCTCCGAAACATACCTCATCAGGATCATTAGGTTGTGTCTTATTGAATATTACAAGCCCATGCTCTTTTAATACCCATAAGTCATTTAAATGTTTGACCACCATTTTATAACCCTATTTTATCTTTAAGAAATTACCCTCAACCCGTTATAAAACTACATGAATATACAGTTATATAAATATTTGGACTTTTCTTTTCAGAAATTAGAAATATTTATAGAAAACCTAGCTTGAAATTGCAGAGATTTTACTTCGTACTTTAAAAACACCACAATTGATTTTATAATAAGTCGAAAATTTCAAAAGGTTATTCAGATAGATAATCACAACTATTTTTTTTGCCCTCAGTGCCATACTACATTACTTTTAATCTATGATTCATGTATAACCTGTCCTTTTTGTGGAATATCATTTAAAAGACAGGTAAATTCAGTTCCTGAAGTTTTACAACAATTAAATAAAAATGATATGAGAAAAGATGAAAAGAGTAAGAAAGAGTTAGAAAGACCGGTGGTAAATTATTAAATCTTTTTAACCGAGATCAGAAGGCAACACAGGATTCTTTAATAAATACGCGAAATCTTTAACTGTGGGATGCTCCCCATATTTCCTCTTAATTAAGCTTTCCCCAATGAAGTAATTAAATATATAATGACTCCAAACAGGGTCTCGAATAAAGTTAATAGTATTTCTAATTATCTCTTCTGTTGTATATCCTAATTCCATTATATAGTCTATCACTTCCTCATCGGTCCAGTGGTCTTCATAGATATGCATCGCTATATTTGTTTCATAGGCTTTCATACCTTGCCATGCAATATTTTCCTCTATTAATTTTTCGAGACTCTCTTCAGCAGGATTTGGGCAAAAATAATTTAAAGAAAGTCTTGATTGTGTTTCTTTAGAGAACAATACATCAATTGCAGAAACACTAACACCTTCATACATTACCATTGGAGGAGAATGGATAAGTAAAATGCAATGCTCAAACCTACCTTGGTCCTGATAAAGCAGCTTATCTTTTACACTACACTCCGTATGATGCCCAGGATATCCTTCATGGGCAGCATTACGTAATATCGAATTCCACGATATACGTTTGGTAATATCAATTTCGATACGTGATTGATAACCACCCAGATACCAGTTATAAAACATCCAATTTTCGCTTTCAACCTCTTTGATCTTTACGCTCTCACTTATAGGTAATAAATGAGGGAATAACACGTAGGTACGTTCTCGTACTATTTCGATCCCTTTTTTAAATAGGGTATATGCTCTTTTCTTTGGAAGAGTTCTTCGTCTATAAACGGGAGTTATCCGTTCAGATAGAGAACCACTTCCTTCATATACAGAATCCAAATTACTTACAGCTCTGGAAAGTTGTTCATCAGTCATGTAAATTGGTTTAATATCATATAGGTTCTTAACCTTTTCATTATAAGGGATGTGTTCACCTTTCTTTATCCGTAGTGAAGTCTCCATGGCTATTAGGTTCTTATTAAGATAGGTTTCCCTTTTTTGAGTAAATCCTTGTTCTTTTACGTGAGATTGAAGTTGAGAGCATTTTAGAAGAAGGGAATCCACAGAAGGGCTATGTTCTGCTTTGACGAGGTGTTCTAATTCTTGTGGACCATAATAGGCATCAACATATTTCTCTATTATTTTTCCCATTCGAAGCCCAAGGAGCAAATATTCTCGCGCAAAAGGAGTTAATTCCATAATATGAATTTCTTGTATTCAGCTTATTATTACTATATAGAGTACCTCATATTTAAATAAAAAATTATATTATTCAGGTATTTATCAAAATCTTTCACCGTCTTTTACATTATTTACCAGAAAGTACTTATATGAAATATCTATGACTGCATTAAGTAATGAGATAAAACAAGTTCGAATGGGATTTATTCAAGAAAAATTTGAAGAGATTAAGACCAGTGCAGAATCGGATAATTTTTATAGTAATGCTTTTTATGTATTTGCCAAGTTAGGTCTACAACAAATAGCAAAGCAAGAGCAGATGTTAAATAGAGAAGAGTATAGCGATCTGGAAGCCAAAGAGGTTCTTTTGGAGAAAATAAGAGAATTCTTGACCAGACATATTAAATAAAAAAAAATATAAATAGTTAGATTAGATCTTTAGAAGAAGATTATTTCTTCCATAACTAGTTCAGTAATTCTAATCACCGCAGGATAGTTATCGCTAAATAAACTGAGATAATCCTCAGCTATCCTAAATCTGACATCGGAGAACTTTTGGTGAAGCCTTTCCACAATTTCTACAAATGCATTGTGATGTCCTTCAGGTATTGAAATTACCATGAACACATTCAATTCTGAATCTAACTGTAATTTGAAATTCAATTGTTTGATACTCATATTACTAGCCCATAATATGGTAATCATAAGATATTTAGATATAGTATATTTAAAGGTCACGAGAAACGTGAATATAGATATACAAAATGTTAAACCATAAAAGTTGAGTTGTATATTTATAATGGGAATGAGTTTATAGAATCGAATAATTAGGAGTACAATGGGCTAGTACGATTCTATAAACCTTTCCACAAGTAGGAAAGAACCCTACCTCAAATTTAAATATGGAAAGTGTATACATTTTTCGAATTTAATGCCTTTTACTCTTTTAGAACACGAATTCTATTCTTATACATGAACTTGTTTCGAGTTAACTCCTTTCTTATTTTTTCAAAATATTTATTCTGTCGGATTTTTCGTTGTAAATGATTAGAAAAATAATATTCAGTAATCTTTACTTCACCTATTTTAATAAGTATATTCTATTAAATTACTCTCAAATCCATTGTATTTAAAAGAAAAAGGATTGTTCCTTCTGGTAAATTTTTCCTTTAAATATGAAAAAAAGAATAGAATTCACCAATTTAAAATTTAAAAAAATATAAAAACATGATTGTATGATAGACCAAAAAAATATTTGTACAAAATGTATTCTACCGGATGGATTCCTTGGAATTCAATTGAACTCGGAAGGACTATGTAACTTTTGCGCTGACCCCTCCTATAAGAACATTAATTATTCTCGAACACTAATTAGTTCAGAAAGAAGATCTCAAGCTATTGAAAATTGGAACTATGTTGTAGAAGATATGAAGAAGAACCACGGGCAGCGAAAATATCACTGTATTTTAGGATATTCAGGGGGTAAGGATTCTACTGCCCTCTTGCATTATCTTGTTAATGAATTGGGATTAAATCCATTAGCGGTGACGTCAGATACAGGTTTTATGAC